>NVXP01000012.1 GCA_002733985.1 Fluviicola sp.
CGATCTTTAGTACAACACCAAGGGCTGAGCGGAGCCGAAGTCCGAAATCCGAATACAAATCAAAAAAGTACTCTATATATCATACGACGGCATGACAGATCCACTGGGTCAGTCTCAAGTGCTTCCGTATGTTTTTGGTTTAAAAAAACGAGGCTACGAATTTCACGTGATTAGCTTTGAAAAGATGGATCGTTATCAAGAACATCATCGAGTGATTCATGAATTGTTCAAGGAAAACGATGTCCATTGGCATCCACAGGATTATCAATTGTCTGGAGGAATCAAAACAACACTCAAACAAGTTCGTCGCATGCACAAAGTGGCGAAATACTTACACGAGTTACATCAATTCGATATCGTGCATTGCAGAAGCTACATGCCTGCTCTTACGGGGTTGAAGATGAAGCGCCGATATGGGATCAAGTTCATTTTTGACATGCGTGGTTTTTGGGCAGATGAGCGAATTGATGGAAAAATATGGAGTTTGGATAGTCCCATCTATAAACGGATTTACAATTACTTCAAACGAAAGGAAACCCAATTTTTGCTGGAAAGTGATTATTCGATAATCGGAACGCAGAATGGCTACGATGAAATGCACTCGTGGGAAACAATTAAGGGAAAACATCCAAAAGTCAAAGTAATTCCTTGCTGTGCAAATCTTGATTTATTCGACCCAAGTAAAATTCAGGTTTCTGATCAGAAGGCATTGCGATCTCAACTTGGCATTGCATCCGATAATTTTGTGTTGGGATATGTCGGTTCGATAGGAACTTGGTACATGCTTTCCGAAATGTTGGATTATTTCAAATGTTTGAAAGCAGACAACCCCAAGGCACTATTTTTGTTCGTTTCGGGAGAAAAACCAGCGTTCATAAAAGACGAAGCAAAGAAAAAGGGAATCGATACGGCGTCAATTCTTGTTTCTTCAACGCTACACAGTGGTGTTCCTTTGCACTTATCTCTATTTGATAATGCCATCTTCTTTATTCGACCGAGTTATTCGAAAAAGGCAGCATCTCCTGTTAAGCAAGGTGAAATTATGGCAATGGGAATTCCATTGATCTGTAATTCTGGTGTAGGAGATACGGATGCTATCGTACTCAAATACAAAGCAGGGAAGGTAATAAATGAGTTAAATGATGAAAGCTACCGAGCGAATTTCATCAATAAGGAAATGTTCGATTCGCAAGTAATCATGGATGGAGCCAAGGCCTATTTTTCATTGGAAGAAGGGCTTAATCAGTACGAATGGATCTATAAAAAGGTACTTGAGTAAACGTTTGGTCATCATAGCGCCCTATCCCAAAGGTGAAGCTCCTTCGCAGCGGTTTCGATTCGAGCAATACTTGGATTTTTTCGAAGAACAAGATTATACAATAGAGTTTCATGCATTCTTATCAGATAAAACGTGGAAAGCATTGTACAAGGAAGGTTCTTTCTTTGCTAAGGCTTCTGGAATGATAGGTAGTTTCTGGCGTCGATTTTTATTGATGTTCAAATTGAGATCAGCTGATGTGATCTTCATTCATCGAGAAGCTTCCATGATCGGGCCTCCAGTTTTTGAATGGATCATTGCCAAGGTTCTGCGTAAAAAATTCATTTATGATTTCGATGATGCCATTTGGCTCCCTAACTACAGTGATTCCAATGCGCGTTTTCAACGTTTAAAAGCCTATGGAAAGGTCAAGAAGATCATGAAATGGGCACATGTTGTGAGTGCTGGGAATCAACATTTATTGGAATTCGCGAAACAATACAATGAGAACGTAAGGATTATTCCTACAACGATCGATCTCGAAAATTCCCATAACCTTTCAACGCTTCATTCGGCGAAAGTTCCAGTTATTGGTTGGACAGGTACTCACACAACCATGGGATATCTCGATGATTTAATTCCTGTTCTAGCGGAACTTGAAAACACACACACGTTTGTTTTCCGAATAATATCGAATCAAGCGCCTGAATACGATTTGAAGAGTTTGGAGTTCGTGAAATGGAACAAGGAGACGGAGATTGAAGATTTGGCGAAAATCAACATCGGTGTGATGCCTTTGTTGGATACGATTTGGGCTAAAGGTAAATGTGGCTTCAAAGGATTGCAATACATGGCTCTGGAAATTCCCGCGGTGATGTCACCGGTAGGAGTGAATACTTCAATTGTGGAAGATGGAATAAACGGATTCCTTTGCAGTACTCCAGAAGAATGGAAACAAACCTTTGTCAAATTACTAGAAAGTGAATCGCTTCGGGTAGAAATTGGAAAAGCTGGATCTCAAACGGTTCAACAATCATATTCTGTACAAGCAAATCGAAACAACTATTTGAACTTATTGAAATCATGAAAATCCTTTTCGCCACATCGAACCCGAATAAAGCAAAAGAAATTGCGGCTTTGCTACCTGAATCATTTGAGTTGCTCACATTGAACGACATCAATGTGACTGAAGAAATTCCAGAAACGCAAAACACTCTGGATGGAAATGCAAAGCAAAAATCGGAATACATTCTTACCAACTTTCAATTGGATTGCTTCGCCGATGATACGGGATTGGAAATTCCAGCACTCAACAATGAACCTGGTGTGAAATCGGCTCGTTATGCTGGTGAACAGCGAGATTCAGAAGCGAATATGCAATTGGTGCTTGATCGTTTGAAAGACAAAGAAGATCGTTCGGCTCGCTTTCGAACAGTCATTTCTTTAGAATTGAACGGGGAACAACACTTGTTTGAGGGAATTGTTAATGGATCAATCCGTGAAGGGAAAGTAGGCGATGGAGGATTTGGATACGATCCAATCTTCGAGCCTGAAAACTGCGGCAAGACCTTTGGCGAAATGTCCATGAATGAAAAAAATCGCTACTCCCATCGTGCACGAGCCTTTGCAAAGATGATTGCGTTTTTATCAGAATAATTGAAATATCAGAATCTAATTAATGGGGTTCAGCTCCGCTCAGCCCCGATCTTAAACGTGGGCGTTTTATCTCACCAAATCACTTCCTTTTTCCCTAACAAAACCGTAAATTCGTACCCGCTGAGAAATCAGTTATTACACGAAAAACACATTCAATTATGGCATCACCAAAAATCATTTACACACGCACGGACGAGGCTCCAGCGTTGGCTACGTATTCTTTTCTACCAGTTGTTGAAGCATTTACTAATGCAGCGGGCGTTTCTGTTGAAACAAAAGATATTTCATTAGCTGGTCGTGTAATCGCAACTTTCCCTGATTTTTTAAACGAAGATCAAAGAATTGCTGATGATTTAGCTGAATTAGGTCTGTTGGCGAAGTCTCCAGATGCAAACATTATCAAATTGCCAAATATTAGTGCTTCGGTTCCTCAATTGAAAGCAGTGATCAAAGAGTTACAAGATAATGGTTATGCTATCCCTAGTTACCCAGATGAGCCAGAGGATGATGCACAGAAGGATATTCAATCGCGTTACAATAAAATAAAAGGAAGTGCTGTAAATCCAGTTCTTCGTGAAGGAAATTCTGATCGTCGCGCTCCAAAAGCAGTGAAAGAATACGCTCGTCAGAACCCACACAGTATGGGAGCTTGGTCGAAAGATTCTAAAACGCATGTTTCGACAATGGAAGCTGGAGATTTCAGATCAAATGAAAAATCTGTTACTGTTGATAGCGCTGATTCAGTGAAAATTGAATTTACAGCAGCAAATGGTGATGTGACTATTTTGAAAGATGGAATTGCTTTGTTGGCAGGTGAAATTATCGACGGAACTTACTTGAGTAAAAAAGCACTTCTATCATTTTTGGAAGCACAAATTCAAGAAGCGAAGGAGCAAGGAGTATTATTCTCGTTGCACATGAAGGCAACAATGATGAAAGTATCTGATCCAATTATTTTTGGACATGCAGTGCGTTCATTCTTCAAAAATGTATTCGATAACAACGCTGATCTTTTGGATGAAATCGGAGTGGATGTAAACAACGGTTTTGGAAATTTATTGGGGAAATTGGCAGAATTACCTGCTGATCAACGAACGGCAATTGAAGCTGAAATTAAAGCAGCCTACGACAATGGTCCTGCGATTGCCATGGTTAATTCAGATAAAGGAATTACAAACCTACACGTACCGAGTGATGTGATCATTGATGCTTCGATGCCAGCAATGATTCGTACTTCAGGTCAAATGTGGAATGCAGAAGGGAATGCGCAAGATACAAAAGCGGTAATTCCTGATAGTAGCTACGCTGGATTGTACCAAACAACTGTTGATTTCTGCAGAGAGAATGGTGCATTCGATCCAACGACAATGGGAACTGTTCCAAATGTTGGTTTGATGGCGCAAAAAGCTGAGGAGTATGGTTCACACGATAAGACATTTGAAATGGCTGCCGACGGTACTGTTCGAATAGTGAATTCAGCGGGAACGACGTTGATCGAACACTCTGTTGAAGAAGGAGATATTTGGAGAATGTGTCAAGTGAAAGATGCTCCAATTCAGGATTGGGTAAAACTAGCAGTTACACGTGCGAAGGCTTCACAAATGCCGACTATCTTTTGGTTGGATGAAGCGAGAGCTCACGATGCACAATTGATCACGAAAGTGACGAAGTACCTTCAGGATCATGATACAAGTGGTTTAGAGATAAAAATCATGTCTCAAATTGATGCTACAACTTATACCTTGAATCGTTTGAAAAATGGCGAGGATACAATTTCCGTAACAGGAAACGTACTTCGTGATTACTTAACAGATTTATTCCCGATTCTTGAGCTTGGAACAAGCGCGAAAATGCTTTCAATCGTTCCTTTGATGAATGGAGGAGGATTGTTCGAAACAGGAGCGGGTGGATCTGCACCGAAACACGTTCAACAGTTCAATGAAGAAAATCACTTGCGTTGGGATTCACTTGGTGAGTTCTTAGCATTGGCAGTTTCATTGGAACATTTGGCGGAGAAATTCGATAATCCTAAAGCACAAATCTTAGCGGATTGTTTGGATGAGGCAACGGGAAAATTATTGGTGAACAAAAAAGGACCTTCACGTAAAGTGAATGAGATAGATAACCGAGGAAGTCATTTCTATATCGCAATGTATTGGGCGGAGGCTCTTGCTTCGCAGGATAAGGATGCTGACTTGAAAGCACAATTCACAATTTTGGCTGCAGATTTAGCTTCAAACGAAGAGAAAATCGTTGCTGAAATGTTAGAAGTACAAGGTGTAGAAAAGGATATTGATGGGTACTATTTCCCGAGCGCAACGAAAGCAGAAAACGCTATGCGACCAAGTGAAACATTCAATAGTTTGTTGAGCGTTTTAGTTTAAACGTTAATAAAATTGATTAAACGCTCTTCTCCCGATAACTATCGGGAGAAGAGCGTTTTTTTTTGACTAAATTCATTCCCATGAAGAAGCTTTTTATTGTTTGCTTTCTTGCATTAATGTCCTTGACTTCGGTGAATGCCCAATCGGTTCTTGAGAGTTGGGAGGGAACATACGAAGGAGAAATGATTGTTGGGTTTACAAACAGACCAAACGACACGCTTCAAGTGAAATTTGAGTTGTTGCCAATTGAAGTCGATTCTAGTTGGACCTACCGCATGACGTACGATAGTAAACGCTATGGTATTATCGTTAAGGACTATGAAATTCACCGTGATGGAACTAGTCTAAGCAATTTTTTGTTGGATGAAAAAGATGGGATTGTCATCGAAATGAGTTTAATGAACGGCTGCTTTTACGACATGTTTGAAGTGATGGATCAGCTCTATGCCATTACAATGCGCAAAGTAGATGATGACATTCATTTTGAATTATTCACCGCTAGAAAGAAAAAAGCAATGATTACACATTCAGAAGAAGATGAAGAGGGAGTTTCTTACGAAGTAACAAGCTACAAACCAACTCAACATCAAAGCGTTCTTCTTAAACGAATAAAGACAGAATAATTGTACCAAAAATAAGAATCTAACTTATACATTCCATATCCTACTAACCAATAACTTATGAAATACAGCTTATTCATTTTCGCCATTCTTACATTAATGAGTTGCGGATCAATCAAACCGGATGCACCTGAAATTACCGTTCAGGAAACATACGACATCCCGGAAGCAAAGGCATCTTACATAAAAATTCCAATTAAAATCAATCTAAAGCCGTACTTCGATGAGACGGATAAAAGTATTGACCGGACATTTATGGGCGATGAATCACAATGTTCAGGTGTAAGTATTAAGTACTTATTCAACCGTGACCCAATAAAGTTTAAGGGAGTTGGAAAAAAATTGCAGTTTGATGTAGATGGGAAATATTCGCTTTGGTTGAATTACTGTGCAGCTTGTACGGACGTATTCGCCAGTGAGCCGTATTGCTTAACATCGCGTATTTATGCCAGTTGTGGTGTGGGTGAACCAATGCGTAAAATTCATGTTGGTTATGAAACGAGAATTCGCGTAGCTTATAACTATAAGTTGAAAGCGTACACAAAACTACGGGAGATCAAAGCCTTATCACCGTGTAAAATAACGGTCTTTAATTATGACGCAACTTCTCAACTGGAAAAAGAAGTGAAAGCCGTTTTGGTGGATATGGAAAAGGACATCGACAAGGAAATTAATACAATTGACCTTCGTCCTGATATGGAAACAACGTGGAACTTGATGGGCGAACCATCAGATTTAGAAGGGTATGGTTTTTTGGAATTAAATCCCCAAGCAATTGCAATGGATGATATCGTTTACAAAGGTGACACGGCGTATTTCAATGCTGTTTTGATGGCGAATCCTAAAATATTGTCCCAAAAGTCAGGGAAGAAAGTGAAAAAATTACCAAACCTGACAGAATACAAAGAGCGTGAAGGGTTTGATATTACGATGGATGTGTTCACGCGATACGATTCTTTGAGTTCAATTCTAACACGAAATATTGCAGGAAAAGAGCTCGACGTAAAAGGGAAGAAAGTCATCTTTGATTCGATTCAAATATATGGAGCAAGCAACAAGCAATTGCACATTAAAATGAATTTTTCTGGTTCTAAAACAGGTGAGTTCTACTTAACAGGAACGCCAGTTTTTGCTCCTGACAGTCAATATATATCGTTTCCAGATCTTCAGTTCGATGTGAAATCAAAAAGTGCCTTATTGAAAAGTGCCAAGTGGTTTTTTGATAAAAAAGTAACGGAGATGTTACGGAAAGAAACTGAAATCGACCTTTCACCTTATTTGGTAACATTGAAAGAAGAACTCAATAAAAATTTATCAATGGAGCTTTCTGAAGGTGTAAACATGACAGGGAAAGTAAATGAGATTTCGATACAGTTGATTCAGCCCAGAGCGGATGAACTACACATTCAAATTCATAGTCTAGGAAAGCTCGGGATCAAACTCGATTAAGGGGTTGGCGTATGAGCAAGGTTTTTTCTCTCGTTTGGACAATACGAGGAGTTACGGAAGGTTTTGAAATGAGAACAAGCATCTTTACTTCAAAATGGACTTCTCGAAGTGATCTCCGCGCCTATTTTCGAGATAATTTGTAAGGAATGAAATGGCGGGAACCGAACGGAAGCGTGAAACGATCACCGAATCGGTCGTCATTTCAAAGAGGAAAAGAAGTCAAGAAAATCAGCGCAAGGGCGGTTTTGAACATTTTTTTTGACCTTAGAAAAAGTGTTGTATCAAACTTGATTAACGATTCTGCATGTGAGCAGCGACTTGTGGGAAACAATTATAAAGCGCCTCTCCCAATTCAGCTTCAAAATCCATTTTGGAAATAGCCAACTTCATACAGCGAAGCCATTCAATCCGAGCTGCTTCGTCTATTGCATGAGGTGCATGGCGCATGCGCATACGTGGGTGACCATATTCAGAATTGTAGAGTTGAGGACCACCTAAAAACTGCGTGAGAAAGCGGTATTGCTTATCGCGAATAGTAGACCTATCGTTCGTAAAGAGATGTGAAATCGACGATTCATCAAATACGATGTCGTAAAAGGTGTCGACTAATTTTTTTAAGGACTCTGGCCCAATTTTTGAATACAATGTTTCCATACACGATAAAACGAAGCAAGATGTAATGTTATCTTGTTAAAAACTAAGACCTTTCGTACATTTGCTTTACTCTATGGCAAAGATATTATTTATTATTGTCCTATTACTCGTTACTCCTGATGCATTTTCGCAAAAAGCGGGGAAGAATACCTCTTCACTGAATTCTTGCATGGGCGGAATCAATATTTTTGAAGACGGCGATTTCCAATTACAATTTACGGGAAAAAAAAGCAATGACAATGCCGTCGATGCCTATCCATCTTTGTCTCGTATAAATTCTGAAAATTACATCTGGATAAGTTACATCGCTCCAATAGACGGTGATCTAACATTTACGGCATCTAAGAAGTCGGGCTTTGTTCAAATGGTCATTTTTGAAGAGGAGCAAAAGGATATTTGTGGGGAAATTAGTCAAGGGATTGCTGAGATTAAGCGTTTACATATAGGGAAAGAATCCTCTATTGTTGGATTGGACTATCATGTGGACGGAGGAATCATGTATTCTCTCCCTATGAAGGAGGGGCGAAAGTACCAGTTACTTTTTGCTACGGAAAGTGAGAGTAAGGATAAATTGTACTTGCAATGGCGTTTTGTCTCCGGAGGGAAATCCGAGCCAGAGTCACAGATTATTGATCGAAGAACCGATGATTTTGCTCCGACATTTAAAATTATCGTTCGAGACAAAGAAACAAATGAGCCGATAATTGCGAGTTTGTCCATTGAAGGAAATAAATCCATTGCAGGAATGTATATTGGATCAGACTTCATGTTTAACATTGATCGCAATTCAAAATTGACGATTAAATGCGATGCAGAAGGGTATTTTTTGAACGACTTAGAAGAAGAAGCTAGTCCATTTGAAGATCAGGAAATCACCCTCGATTTAGAGCGTGTTTCCGCAGGGAGATCCATGAAGATTGAAGAGATTGAGTTTGTACCAGGAACGAGTAAAATCACACTTGCTTCAGAACCAAAACTCCGACGTTTGAAAGACTTCCTCGCTTTGAACTCTTCGTTGGATGTTGAAATTCAAGGACATGTTTTTGCGATTGGCGACAATTCCTTCGCAGCACAAAAAGTCTCCGAGGCACGGGCAAAACGTGTGATGAAATACCTGATTGATAATGGTATCGACAAACATCGATTGACAGCAGTCGGCCATGGAAATACGCGGCCAATTTATGCTGAGCCCAAATTCTTCTATGAAGAACAGGCGAATCGACGAGTCGAGGTTGTGGTGAAGTAGATTCCGATTCGTACTTCTTAGAAAAGATCTATTCCTTCATGGTATATTGCTCGAGCTCTTTATATGTAGTTGTGTAGGAGCTTCTAATGACAAAAATAAAGAGGTATATTTAGTGTATTGTTATTTGCAACTGTAATCGCTGTCTGTGAAAAAAGAAAACCAGCATTTCCTACCTAGAGCCTTCCTTAAACATTTCTGTATTGACAGGAGGTCGGAAATATATGAGTCAAAATTTATTGGGTCTAATCAAAAATGGTTGAAGCCAATCTCTAAACACACGAATTCAATAAGCTACAGTGAGGATATATATAATGTTAGTCTAGAGTTTGCAAAAAAGAATGGTATCTCATCAGAATTTGTTGAACGGAACTCCTTTTGGTATGAAAAGGGATACATGGACGAACTTATTAGTAAAGTTGAAAATGACACCGTCCAACAATCAGACATTGAAAAATTACCAGATTTTTATCTAAGTATGATTTCCCGAAATCCAGTTTTCATGAATGGTTTTGATCCTGCTAAAACGGACCATTTGCTGGATGAGCAACTCGCCAACCTTCAAAAAGAATCTAAATGGGTGAAGAAAATGGCACGGTTAACAAGTAACAAAAAACTAAATAAATGGTTCGCTGTTTTACGGTCCAAATTTGTTGTTGAACAAACTCAGGAGCAAATGTATTCCATGTCTATGTACAAGCAATATACAGGTCAAAGCGCGGCTTACAAAGAAATAATGGATGAGATTCAAGGCTATAAAGTGATGATTGGTCGAATAAGAAACGATAACCATTTTTTTTTAACGAGTGATTCTCCTGGCTTTTCGGTATGTAGAGATAGTAAGATTTACCCGCTTAAATTTAAAGATGATGCCTTTCACTATATGCCCATTTCTTCAAAGGTCATGGTAGCCTTATTACATCCTGTCTATAGCTTTGATGCACCTCAGTTTTCAGTGGTAGATGTTACGCTAGAAACACTGAATTATATCAATGACGGTACAATTAAAGCAAGTAGTGAATATGTTTATTGCGAGAACAAAGAGTTTTTGTTCGAAATCTTGGCAAATCGAAGGGGCAAATAATACTATCTACACTTCTTTGTAGATTAGAATGCTATGAGGTCTCTGTACGTCGTTATGTTGGTCTCCTGTAAAATAGAGAAGTGTCTTTGGATGCAATAAAGCAGAATCCCATTTTGTAAAAGTGAAATTTGACTAGTTTAAATCAAGTATCTTTAGGTATTAATCGGTTCGGATAATGACTTTTGAACTTGTTAGACGAACTGTAGTTAGCCGTAAGAAGAAAGATGACAATTTATATAAAAAATATGGTATGCAACCGTTGCAAAATGGTTGTAAAATCAATTTTCGAAAAGTTGGGACTTCACCCTTTGCAAGTTGAATTGGGAGAGGTTGAATTACATGAAAATGATATCTCGTCTTTAAAAGACCTACTCATACAAGAACTTCAATCCGTTGGATTCGAATTATTAGATGACAAAAGAAAACAAACGATTGAAAAAGTAAAAAATCTAATTACAGACTTGGTTCAGAATCAAAACAATAACCTTGACATTACTCTATCTGAGTATTTAACGAAAAAAATATTCCAAGATTATAATTCATTAAGCAATTTGTTTTCAGAAGTTGTGGGTATTACTATTGAAAAATATTATATCCTTCAAAAAATTGAGAGGGTAAAAGAACTCTTGGTTTATAATGAACTCACTTTGAGTGAAATTTCTTTTCAATTGAATTATTCTTCTGTTGCATACTTAAGCAATCAGTTTAAAAAGGTAACAGGACTTACTCCAAGTCACTTTAAAAAGTTTAGAACAGTTGAACGCAAACCCTTAGAAGAGTTGTAAATTTTACAATTTTATTCTAGAATAGCGTAATAAATAACTGCCTTAGAGTATTGACATTTGTGGTATAATTAAAACATGAAAATTATGACACATACATATCAAATCACAGGAATGACTTGTGGGAGTTGTGAATCCAAAGTGAAATCAGCCTTACTTAGCGTCAATAATGTAACAGGAGTGGATGTTTCAAAGGAGAATGATTTAGCAACCATAACAATGGATAGCCATATTCCCCTATCTCATTTGCAAAAAGTATTAGATGTTAAATACCAAATCTCAACCATTCAACATAATGAAAAAGTAGAAGAAATCAAATCTTGGTTTACTACCTACAAACCTGTTTTGTTGATATTCTTCTATATTTTTTCGGTGACTGCTTTTATTGAGCTGACATCTGAAGACATTGACTTTTCAAGATGGATGAGACATTTTATGGCGGGCTTTTTCTTGACCTTTTCATTTTTCAAAATGTTAAACTTGAAGGGCTTCAAGGATAGTTATTTGATGTATGACATAATCGCAATGAAATTTCCTAGTTGGGGATATATCTATGCGTTTATTGAATTAATGTTGGGAATAGCTTACTTATTAAACTTCCATCCCGTCATAATCAATAGCGTAACTCTTGTTGTAATGTCTGTAAGTATAATCGGCGTTTTACGAACTGTTTTGAATAAGAAAACAATAAAATGCGCTTGCTTAGGAGATGTTTTCAACTTACCGATGAGTACAGTGACCATTATTGAAGATGGTTTGATGATATTAATGAGCTTTGGAATGCTTGTTAGCGCATTGAATTAAATAATCCAGTAGTTAACGTTTTGGCTAAACTGAATTAAAACACAGTTTAGCCAAAACGTTATGTATTACGAAGAGTTGTACTAATTAGAATATACAATATGCCAAGATATTTATTCGCCATATTAATAATATGTTTAGTGATTAGCTGTAATGACTCGGTAAAAAGAATACCAGTAAAAACAACGCAATTAACCGTAGATAAACTGGTCACTTTCACTGATGGATTAATTGATCGCACTACACGAAGAACGATGTACTATTCTTTTAATAGATCAATCAATAGATCAAAAATACAGATTGAATATAAATTGGATTCAGTGCTTGTTCCAGGTTTGGACTCTATTGTTGATAATTCTCCAGGTTCTTTCCGGATGGAAGTTCAAACCAGCGATCAAAATGACACTTTAATTGTGCGTCATTATTCTAATATTCGGTTACCTCAACCAGAAATAATCCCCTATATTCTTAGAGATTCACTGCAAATTATGGTAGGCGAAAAGGAATACAATATTCAAGTTTATGATCAATTAAAAATAAAAAATGATCTTTGGAGATCTACGTTATATTATTCCAATCATTATGGCATAATAATGGAGTGCTATGACAGCATTGGGGGTATTTCGGAAATCAGTAGTCATTTTTTACTAAATAGTAATCTTGACCAGATAAAAACTCAAATAGAGTTTATTAAGAATGAAACAAATCACTGAGAATATATAAGATCATCTAAGGAATGCTCTTGGAGAGATTATGGGAACAAATCTATTCTTATCTTCAAAGCCGACCTTGTATATTAGGCCAAATGCAGTAAGGATGCTCAGAATGAAACGTTGTATGAAAAATCTAATTTTTATATTGTCATTGTCTTTCTGGAATATTGGATTTTGCCAATCCGATACAATTCATTCGGACTCCACAAAACGATCAAATTTTAATTTAATTTACTCCGCTTTAAGCAAATTAGCTCAAGCAGAAGGTCATGGTAGTTATATAATATTTGACTTAGGGTCGGAACAATTATTTCAGGTTGCAGGATCTGAAAATGACCCAATTTATTATTGTGAAATGACCACTATTCTAGCAGGGAATTTAATGAACAATTATTCTGCTGTTGTTCAGGAAGAGAAATTACTAGCTTCTGGCTGGGAGTTACCTCTCGAAATAAATGGTAATTACAGTAAATTCATTACAATAGAAAACGAGGCGGAGTTAAACGCACTAACAAATCATTTTGTTGAATTAATATTTGACCTTTATAGTAACGTACAATTGGATTTGAATAATATTGAAATTGTGCTTGATTGATTCTATTAAGGCGTCTTATACTTCCGCTCCACTTTTCTTTGGGAATCCTAAAGAAATTAGAACTTTCAAGGAAATGATTTTGCTTAGAGCGGTTGAATGGCATTGTTCGCTGTCTGAAATTCACCCAGCCTGGCAAAAAACCAATTTTCCAGAGTGTTAATCGTATTTTTAATCAATTTCCAATTGGATGATAATCCCACCATTACATAATTTTCTTCTTGATTAACTAAATCAAACATCTATTATTCAACTCTTTAAGGGCGGATGAAGGTCTCTGGGCGCATAAAGATGAGGGATAGTGAAAAAATCTCTGTGAACAAATCTGTATATTTACCATCTACCAAATGAATAAAGATGAAAGAAATTTGCATTTCTCTGCTTGTAATAATCGCTCTTGTTGTTGGATGTGGTCAGTACAATCAATATCAACGCTTTACTCTTAAGAATTATGGGTACAAAGCGACAAAAGGGGTTGATCTAAACTATCATGACAAAACCTTTTTATTGGACTATTATGAAGCTATTGAAGACCTCAATAGTTATGTTATAACTCAATGGAGTGCAAACAGTATTGATGTAAGAACACCTGAAAGTGACGATGATGAAACGCAAGCCGCTACAAAGACTTACACGAAGAAATTAGCCTACGTGAAGTATTATGAAGGCCAATTGCGTAAGTCGTCTAAGCTAAAGGCTAAAGGCATGACAAATCAAGATATAAGATCGTTTGAAGAAGATGGTGTTACGCTTGAAGATAAATTACGTGATGCACATAAAATCAAAATAATGGACATGTTCGGTGATGTGTCCAATACTGTAGTGATTGGAGATCGAAGTGCGTTTGTGTATGAAATTCAAAAACTGCTAAAAGCCAAAGGACATGATGTTTCCATCGATGGTGTTTTTGAGAATATGACTGCGGAGGCCATAGTAGCTTTTGAAACCAAGCACAACCTTTACCCGGATGGTAACCTAGATGTGTTTACACTTGAACAACTTTTAGATTAGCCAATCTTCTTTCAGCTTAGGTTCTACTGCATTAAAATCAGCTGAATTGACACACTCTTAATTTCAATTCAGTTTTGAACGTCTCAACAACTAACATGTAGTAGTTAGCATGAGATTGATTACCGTATTTTTCCTGATTTTTTCAACGACTTCATTCGTACATGCACAAATAGCATTGAATTGTGATGGCACGGATTTCTTGGACATGGAGTATTCCGTGGAGCTTGAAGTGAAAGAATGGTCGGATAGTATTGAATACCAATTTTTGGTTGTAACAGTTAAAAAACCAATTGTTGTAGATACCATTAGGAGCTTAAGAAGGGATCAGGTAGTAACGATTGATCAATACTATTGTGATCTTTCTTTCTTTTATATCAAAAGGGACGACTGTCATTTATATCCAATTCAATTTATGAATGGTGTAATTATGGACTCATTGGGTTCAATGAAATATAGTACGATGCAGGGCTTATATCCAATAGACGGTGTTGATGTTGATTCTGAAAGTTTAGAGCTTGTGCTATATACACAATGGGGCTACATGCTACAAAATCAAGTGAATTCGAGTGAATTCACGGTCATAATTGATAACAATCCAATTGAAGTTGTTGACATTGATGTCCCTTTGGCAACGAAAAAATGGTACGAGAAATGGTTGAAAAAGCAACCTACAGTACTTGATCCACATTCGTATTACATGTATCGTGGAGATTGTGAAGATTGACGTTCTACTTGGGAGTCTCTGAGGAACTTCTTCTCAGTAGAGTAGAAATACGCTCGATGATTGTACAATAAACGTGCAGATGAAACAAGTACGATGCTATCACAAAAATAATCCCGAGATAGGGAACTTGAAAGAAGACATTCAGCGAGGTTTCCTTTGGAAAGAGCATCGTCGACAGATAATTATCAAAAAAAAATCCTGTCATTCTCAAGGCTTCATCCTGTTCTGAGACAAACAACATACTTCCAAGGAAATATAGCACAGGGAGAATGAGTATGATTAAAAATGACAAGCCATAAACCCATGCATTCAAAGGGTGCTTAGTGTAGTTGAACATTACTTCAAGTATGAACGCAAGGATTTTTTCAAATCATCAGAGAATATTTCCTTTGCCATTTTTGGATCCAATATTTTCATAGAACTGAAACTTGTTTCATCATTCGCAAGAAATGATTTGTTTTTATCGGAATCAACGATAGTTTTGATCATGATCGACTGTGTTTCCTTGTAAAAGGTGTAATCTATAAATTGCTCATTTTCGGGCGTGATTTGTGTGAAATTCTGTCCATTCAAATCAGAAATATAGAGCATCACTGGGTCAAGACTGTTGTACTTTTTGTCTTCGTTGTAATCTTTTTTAACCACGCGAAAGAAAATCAAATCACGCTCATATTCTTTGTGTAAGGCAAAGGAAAGGATGTGCAATGAGTCAAGTACTAAAGGGTGTGTTTTTTGCGTGTACATGTCATAAAAAAGCAAATTTCGGATGTCGTAATCTTCGGCGTTCTCATTCACATACTCAACTGCTGCTGATTTATCATAATTATAGAGGGTTGTATTTTGGGTGAATTGAATTTTAGATGTCCGCGTTACTGTCCTATTTCCTAAAGTAACTTCATCAGTTCGCTTTTCTGGATTGATCACTTCTGGGTAATAGCTACTTCCTAAAGGAAAGATCAACAAACTATCCAAACCACAATCAAGAGGATCACCAATAATTAACGCATCCGATTTTACGGGTATTTTCTTCGTCCGATTTTTCTTTTCTTCAGCACATGAAAACAATAGACAAGCAGAAAGTGAATAGAGTAGTAGGTGTTTCATAAAATCAATTTTCACTAAAGAAATACAAAATCAGCATCCGTACAACTTCCTTAACAATCATTCACAAAAAAAAAGCCCCGACATTCTGATAGCTATCAGGATCGTCGGGGCTTCTAATATATTTCGATAACGATTAGATCGTCATGATTTCTTTTTCCTTTTGTGCAAGTAAGCTATCAACTTTTACTGACGATGAATTCGTGAAATTTTGAATTTCTGTTTCAGCGTCTTTCTGCATGTCTTCAGGTAATCCGTCTTCTTTCAAAGCCTTTATCAAGTCCATCGCATCTTTTCTGTTGTTTCTAACAGCAACTTTAGCGTTTTCACCTTCTGCTTTTGCAATTTTCACTAAATCACGTCTGCGGTCTTCAGTTAAAGGTGGAACAGAAATCAATAATGATTCTCCATTGCTTTGTGGAGCAAAACCAAGGTTGGCGTTGATAATCCCGCGCATCACTTCATTCAACATTGCTCTTTCCCACGGTTGAACAGAAATTGTTCGTGCATCCATCGTGTTTATATTGGCAACTTGCTGAAGTGGAGTAGGAGATCCATAGTAATCAACCATTACTCCTTGAAGCATCACAGGTGACGCTTTTCCAGCACGAATTTTAAGCAATTCAGTGCTGAAGTGCTCCAAGGACTTGTTATTTGCCCCCTTTAATTCGTCGTATATCATTGCTACATCTTCTGTCATCTTGTTCTACTTTTTAATGTTTAATTACGAACAATTGTGCCAACTTGATCTCCGTTCAAGACTTTCATCAAATTACCAGGTGTGTCCATATCGAATACAATGATCGGCAAATCATTTTCTTTACAGAGTGTGAATGCCGTCATATCCATTACGTTTAACCCATTTCCATACACATCATCAAAACTGATCATGTCGTATTTTGTTGCGTTCGGATCTTTTTCTGGATCAGCAGAATAAATTCCGTCAACGCGAGTTCCTTTCAAAATTACTTCAGCATCCATTTCAATTGCTCGAAGTGCTGCAGCCGAGTCTGTTGTGAAATATGGATTTCCTGTTCCTGCTCCAAAAATCACAACACGGCCTTTTTCAAGGTGACGCATCGCTCTTCGACGAACGAATGGTTCAGAAATTTCTTTCATCTCAATTGCGGATTGAAGTCGCGTTTGAACCCCTTTTGATTCAAGTGCAGCCTGTAGAGCCATGGAATTAATCATTGTTGCCAACATTCCCATGTAATCGCCGTGCGTACGGTCCATTCCTCCTTCTTCAGCTTGTACACCGCGGAAAATATTTCCTCCACCAATGACAATTGCAACTTCACATCCTAAATTTGAGATTTCCTTAATCTGATCAGCATAAACGGATAATCGATCGTTGTCAATCCCGAAAGCTTTTGCGCCCATAAGGGATTCACCGCTAAGTTTCAGGAGTATGCGTTTGTATTTCATGTACTCAATTTTGAAGTCGAGCAAATATAGTGAATCTCAATGATCTCTTAAAGGGTATTTCGGGATTGATTTTAGTGATTTGTTAACGAAGCTATTTCTAAGTCTTTTATCGGTCAACTTCAATTCATCCACTTAGCATACCACATCTGGAACATCAGCAAATACCAAATCTTGAAATCGTATTCCTTCTTTCCTGAGAAGAAAGCCTGCTTTAATTTAGCAACTTCGTCCCAATTTAAAATTCCTTGTTCGCGGATATTTTTTTCTGATACGAATTCTTCCACCAATGGCCGCAATTCATTCGTCATCCATTTGGCAATAGGAATTGCAAAACCCATTTTAGGACGATCCATCATTTCCTTTGGAACATATTGATGAACGATATCTCGAAGAATACGCTTCTTCACTCCTTGATGGTATTTGTATTCGTCGGGAAGGCGCGCCGCATATTCAATGATTCGTTGATCTAGAAATGGTTCTCTTCCTTCCAAACCGACGGTCATCGTACAACGATCCACCTTTTGTAAAATATCATCTACGAGATACGTTTGATAATCGACGGCCATCATGTACCCCAAGGATGAGTTTGTTGTACGATCTAGCGCATCACTCGCATATGCTGTTTCGAGCACATTGAATTCCGCTTCCATCATATTCCGCATTTGCGCGTCGGTAAACTGCTGACTCAAACTGAGCATGATGTTGTGATCAGAAGGATCACGCAAGACCATTTTTAGTTTCTCGTAGCGGTTGTGGAAGTTGTATTTGTTCTTCAAAATTGGAAACCAATTCGAAGGGATTTTATTCATTGTTGCAGCACTGATCTTTCGGACAAACCCTGGGACTTTATTCAGTCTTTCGCCGTATCGTTGCATGTAATCATAGCGATTGTAGCCCGCGAATATTTCATCACCTGCATCGGCACTCAAGGCAACGGTCACGTCTTTTCGAGCCATTTTAGCGACCAAGGTTGTTGGAATGGCCGAAGAATCAGCGAATGGTTCATCAAAATTGAAGGGTAGCTCTTCAATCATTTCCAGTGCTTCTTTCTCCGTGCACATTATTTCTGTGTGATCGGTTCCTAAATGCGCTGCAATTTCTTTTGCATAGGGCGCTTCGTTCATTCCAAGATCTGGAACGCCAATGGTATATGTTTTCAATCGATCTGTGCGGTCTTTTTGCAAAAGTGAAGTCACAGCAACACTGTCAAATCCTCCACTTAGAAATACGCCAACAGGAACATCTGCCACCATGCGGTATTCAAATGCTGATTGTAAGATTTTCTCTGTTTCTTTTTTAGCTTCTTCATAAGGAAGCGTCAGCTTTGGTTTGTTGTACGAATCGTAAACATCCCAGTACTTGTGTTGCGAAAATTGTTTGTCTGAGAGCGAAATTGACATTGAATGTCCAGGCAATAATTTGGTGCAATGCTTAAAAATACAATGTGGAGTTGGAACATTCCCATATTGCATAAATGCAGCAACGGCACTTGGATTGATTTCTTTTTCGAAACGGGTGTGCTCATGAAATGCCTTTAGCTCGGAAGAAAACATGAATAGACCATCTTTCCAATAGTAAAAGAAGGGCTTTACTCCAGCTCGATCGCGAAGACAGAATACACGCTCGTGTTTCATGTCATAAATCACAATGGCAAACATCCCAATGAATCGATCCACGCATTTATCTCCCCATTCTAAATAGGCATGCAGAATCATTTCAGTATCTGACGTTCCTGTGAACTGGTGTCCAAGTTTTGTCAGTTCCGATTTGATTTCTTTGAAGTTGTAGATCTCACCATTGAAGCAAATCCAAAGGTGTTCGAATTGCATTGGTTGTTTTCCGTGGTCGGATAGATCTAGGATCGCAAGGCGACGATGACCGAAACCTATTTGTGCGTTTGGGCCATCCAATAATTCGATTCCATCTCCATCTGGACCACGATGCGCCAAAGATGACGTCATTCGGATCAATTCCTCTTTCGAAGTTCGTTTGTTGAAATCAATAAATCCAGTTATTCCACACATGCTGTAAAAATAGTTATACCATTTATGATTTGGATTTAGTGTCAAAGAAAATGATGATTTTTTTCAATTAGTGAAGAAGAAAAATCTAGTATAGCCTGAGCTATGGTCTATTTTTATTCAGAAAAATAAATGGAAAAAAGGGCGTTTTATTGCGATTGATTCAACGCATTAATGGTATTGTTCTAATCTTTGATAAATGTTGCTTTGATACTATCTCCCAATCGAAATAAACTTAAGAACCAGTTCGCGGTGTTTTTTAGTGTACGCAAACACCATTTTTTCTCAATTCTATGCCGCAAGATCTCGTCATCGGAAGTTTCTGAGACGAAAGCCTGATTGCTCTTTCCTGTACTCGTTTTTACCCGTGTTCGACTAATTCCGTTAGTGACTAAAGACGATTTTGAGAATCCATTTGAACTAAAGAGTGATTTCAAAGTTTTCGCAGTGAAGTAGCAAAGGTGATTTGGATAAGCGATCACATCGTATTGCTCTTTCAATCGTCTTCTTAGCAGAGAATCAAAATTTGGTGTTGTAACGTAAACGGCTCCACCAGGTCGAAGCGATTTGTGAATTTCACGAACAAAGGTCTTCGGGAAGGATACATGCTCAATCACTTCAATGCACACTATAAGGTCGAAAAAATTAGATTCAAATTGAATATCTTCCAACTTTCCTTTGGACATCTTGATGCCTTTCTGCTCAGCTTTTTGAATCGTTTCATCCGTGAGCTCCGTGCCAAAGACCTTCCATCCACGCTTATTGGCAATTTCAGCGAAAAAGGCACTTCCAGAACCAATATCTAAGAGATTATTTGTCTTTTTGAGGTGCTCGAAACCATCTAAAATTTCTTCGTAGCGTTTTACGGTGATCGGAGAAAAGAATTCAGTAAGCTCATATTCACTTGAATAGTAGTCTTCCAATTCTTGATCACTCGGAATCGATTTGCAGAAAATGAAATTGCACGTAATACACTTGTTTAATTGTACGCGTTGATAATCCGGAAGAGCTTCGATCTCTTTCGCATCGCAGAGAGGACAGTTTTGATGGGAATTAGGCATTTTACTTCTCGATTTTGTTCAGTAGATCAGCAAGGAGTTTTGTTTGCATTTTTCTCGAATAAGACTGTATTGCTACCTTATTTGGTCTGAGATGAACACCTGTTTTTTCAAACTTCTGATCTATTAATTGTTTGATGGAAGTATATAATTCGTCCGTGGTAGAGGAACAAATTCCTAAGTTCGTTTCTGTTAAAGTTGACTCAACAATGTCGAAGTCGTTTGGGTATTGGATAATTGGTTTTTCGAAGCAGAGATATTCGTACAATTTACTCGATGGAATTCCCTTCATGTTTGAATGAGAAATCATCAATAGTGCATCTGAATTTGCTTGCAACTGAAGTACTTCTTCCTTTGGGATTCGATCTGTAATTGAAATATTATCCAGAATTGCTCTACCTGAATCTTCGATTCTTTTTTTCTGAATTGGATCGAAAGCGGCACCTGGGAATTGAAGTAGAATCGGTACTTTATCTTCTGTTATTAATCGTTCAACAACTGCTAAAACATCTTCGATCGGTTGTGTAGCGTATAAACTACCGTTGTAGGTAATTACGAAGTGGTCAGACTTAAGCGTGCCTTTCGGAACTTCTAGTTCAAATCCATTCAATAATACGTGCCCTGGACGCTTGACAAAGTTCGAAATCTTATTAACGTAGTAAGGCGAAACAGAGGTGATGCATTCAGCTGATCCGATCCACTTTTTTTCAGATCGAATGGCCATTTTTTTTACAATTCGACTCAAAAATCCAACACCACTTGTTCCAACAAAGTCACTCGTGTTCCAATCATCTCGATAATCGGCAATCCAATTGATATGCGTCTTCTTTTTTAATCGATGTCCAAAGGAAAATTGATTGAACGGAAGTCCAGTGATGACTACGGATTGAACATCTTCATTTTCTGCAATCCATTCTTTTGCTTTGTGATACATGTTCCGAGAAGGAATTGCCTTGAAGGTGAAGTTTTCTGCAACAAGCGATAAAAAGGTAAATGCGCGACTCAATTTTTGAAGAGGGGATCCAGAAAATCGTGTGTAAAGTTGATCTCTCAGTGATGCTTTGTAGGGTAAGTAAAATACTTCGTAGCGATCATTTTTCTCGTGGATCACTTCATCTTTACTTGAGGTTAAAGCATCTTCAGGGGTTTTTATTTCCTGATCCCAACGTCTGGTAATGATCGTTGGGTAATATCCATGCTCGCTGAGATAATTCGCCCAGCCTTGGGCTCGCTGTCCAGCGGTTAAGCTACAGGGCGGAAAGAAGTAGGATATGATGAGTACTTTTTTCAAAAAGCCGATTGGTCAACAATAATGCGTTAATTTGTGCTACTAAATTAGTTTAAAATTCGAATTGAAACAGAAGAAACTCATACTATTGACTTCAGAATTTCCCTTTGGAAAAGGAGAAACATTTCTTGAGACGGAAATAACTTTTTTGTCTGAGGCGTTTGAGCAGATTCTGATTTATTCATGCGCCACTTCAACTGAGGTTAAGCGTGATCTTCCAGCAAATGTAGATTGCAAGCTGTTTTCAAGTCAATTAACGAAACGAGATAAGTTATTTTCCCTGGTCGGTTTGTTTTCAAAAGACGTTCGATCCGAGAAAAAACGTGTTACTGAAGTTTACAAGCGTGAATGGACGAAAGGAATTCGAAATACTGCTTTAGTTTCAATTTTTGTAGGAAATCGCTGGAAGAAGGTATTGGAAAAAGAAATGTTGAATTCCTCGGGTTTTGACTTAACATTTTATAGTTATTGGTGTACTGATACCGCGATTGGTTTGTCCTTACTCCGTAAAGCTTACCCGTCAGTTAAGGCATTCTCTCGAGTGCATCGGTGGGATTTGTATTTTGAAGCAACTACATTTGATTATCAACCTTACCGTGATTTGATTGCGAAGAACCTGACGGGCTTGTTTCCAATTTCTGATATGGGGGCTCGTTACATAAAGGATGAGTGGAAGGTTCAGCCCAATTCTATTCACGTTTCTCGATTGGGAACACGGGAAACGATTCAGTCCCAGTCAAAACCGAATAAAAATATCTTAGTCAGCTGCTCGAATGTGGTTCCATTGAAGCGCGTTGAGCTAATTGCTGAGTCATTGAACTTTGTGGATGGAATCGAATTGGAATGGTTTCATTTTGGGGATGGACTAGCTTATTCGAAACTTGAAAAACGCACGGAGGAATTGAATGGAGGCCGCATAAAGGTTCATTTGATGGGGAGCAAGGAGAATCGCGAGGTTCTAGCTTGGTTTGAGTTAAATTCTCCAAGTTTATTTGTGAATGTGAGTACAACAGAAGGTATTCCTGTTTCGATCATGGAGGCGATGTCTTTTGGTACTCCGGTTTTTGCAACAAATGTTGGAGGGACTTCAGAAATTGTAACGAATGAAAACGGTCGACTACTCGATCCACACATCACTGCTCAGGAATTGGGTAAGATGATTCAATCATTTTTTCTAATGCAGTATGAGGATCGATCTGAAATGCGCAGGAAAGCATTTGAAACGTGGAATACGAAGTACAATGCTTCTACAAATTATACAGCGTTTGTACAGGAAATTTTAAGGTGATTTATCTCCTCGATTTTGAATAAAGCTCAAGTAATTTCTCAACATAATTTGCAATGTCAAATTGTTGACTGAAATTTTGTGCGAATTTCCCCATTTCAATTCGTTTGTCAGGATTCTTGATGAGGTATTCTACCTTATCTGCAAGAATTTTAGTTGATCGTTCCATCACCATGAAGCCATTCTGTCCTTCAATAATTAGATCTCTATTTCCACCACCATCAGTACAAACAATTGGCAAGCCTGCCGACATTGCTTCCAATAATACCAGTCCAAAAGCTTCATATTTGGCAGTGTGAATATAAAAATCAGCTTGTTTCAAATATGCTTCAGGGTGATCTACATTCCCATGAAAAAGCACGTTTTCGGTAAGAGAATGTTTTTGAACGTATGCTTCCAATTCACCACGAAGCGATCCTTCACCCAAAAGATCAAGTTTGACATCAATTTCACGTTTCTTTAATGTTTCGATGGTTTGAATTGCCAATAATTGTCCCTTTTTATCAACCAAACTGCCAATCATTACAATTCGACCTGTGAGTTCCTTTCTTATTTCGGAAAAGAATCGTTTTCGATCGATGGCATTGTGAAGAAGGTGAACAGAAATAGCCTTTGGAAGAACTGTTGAAGCGTACTTATGAGTATTGTTAGAAATAGTAATCGCTTGAACAGTCCGTTGGTCATATGCATTATAGAGAATTTTCTGTTCGTACTTGTCCGTCCATGTTGTCTTTTTTGCAAGTTCAGAAAATTTGACTCCTCGCAATTGAGTCATGTTGTCATGAAAGTGAACGAAATAATTTGCATCTGGATAATTGATTTGACTCAATACCATTTCTGTTTCAAATAAATGCGAATGAATCACATCTGGAGAGAATTGCTCAATTTCTTTTTGAAGTAGAACAACGTCCGAAACCGTTTTTCCAGAAATGGATGGTATCATTAGCGAAGGAATAACCTTCCAATTGATGTTCTCAGTGAGAAATGAGTACGCATTATCTTTTCGGAAAGTGATCAATAATACTTCGACGTTTGAATTTTTTTGCAATTCACCGCATATGTCCAATACAATTCGCTCTGCACCTCCTTTTGACAGATTAGGAATGATATGAATGATTCTCATGATTTTGCAATTAATTTAGGTTCCCAAAAAATCATCCATTCTATCTTTTGCCAAGATATTCAAATGGGCCGAGTATTCCATGCAGCGCTTTGAGAGATAGTCTCTATCATTGAGAACCTCTTGGATTTTTTGATAAATGTGCCAACTATCGTCAACTCCTTGAACTACAAGTCGGTCTTTGAGTTCATCATCATAATCGAAAAAGGCACTGGTATATGACGAAATACATGGGACCCCTTGCGAGATACTTTCGGAACAAACTTGACCACCTGATGCTTCGGAAAAAGTAGCATGGAGGTTGACCGTCATTTGTCCGAGCAGTTTAATGAAATCGGCATGTTCAATAAAGCCATGAGCGTGAATACGAGAAGGATCACCTAAGTATCCAAGATCTTTTGCGTTTGAAACATGGAGTTGCGAGTTGTCACACATGAAACCTGCAGTTGCCATGTTGTGGAAGTTTTTCCGGAATGTATCGCTGACCAATGCTCCAATATTCAAGTTGTCGTCAAAGGGTTTTTGCTCCTGAGAGGGTGGATTGAAATAAATAATCTCTTTGCAATCAAGATTGTGTAGTTTATTTATTGTCAGTGCTAACCCTTTTTTTGCGAAGCCGAGTGTATCAATAACTCCAGAAATCCTGCCGTCAATCATTTGTTTGATCGCTCGCTGCTGAAATTCATTTTTAGATAATTCCGCTAGAAAACCATGATAAACGACCTTCACCTTGAGCTTAGGGTTCACCTTTTTCGCAGCAACTGAAATAGTGTAAAAATATGGAGCGAAGCCATTAAAGATAAGTTGGTCAAATTTTAGTTCGCCAATGTGTTCTCCAATGGCAATTTGACTTTCTTCCGAAAGAAGGCTGTTCGAATAATACTGCGGTAACTCGATCCAATTGTTAGGGAATAGAGAAATCCCTGCCGATTTCACTCCTTGCCAAGAATAATCTGTGTTTTGGGCGAGTAATGTGAAGATTGAATGTGTTTTACGTAATTCGGTGAGCTGTGATTTCACATCGTCGCGTAAAGTTGGATCGTTCTTCTTGAATTTTAACTCTTCTCGTAGTTTTCTAATCATAGCAATTAATAACGAATGAACGTTTGTCTGAATGTTTTCGTTTGAATAGGATTTGGAAGCTATATTTCTTTAAAATTTCGAAAATCCATTTACGATGTGTCTTTTGTGAAATTGCGTATTCTGAAAGTTCTTTTCCTCTGAGCTTAGCAAGAAAATGAAGAACTCCGTCGAGCACTTGGTTCTTGAAGATAACATTTAAAGTTATAAGTGTGTACCAGAACCCACGTGTTTTCCGAAGGTAGAGCCAATCGGATGCCATCACCTGTTGTACTTTTTGTTTCCGACCATCTGAACTTGCACTTCCATAGTGGATCAACTCTTGCTCGCTCCAATGATGAAATTTCATTCCTGATTTAGACGCTCGCCAACACCATTCCGTATCTTCTCCATAGAGAAAGAAATCTTCGTCAAAGAACAACTCCTTTTCTAGAACAGCAGACCGATCCATGAGTAAAAAGGCACCGTTGATCCAAGCTACCTCTCCCGAGATATAATGTGCGGTCTTTTGATCCTCTTTTCCTGTGAATTTCTTCTTGAAAAGACGTTCGATAAGCAAGATGTAAAACGCATTTGCTCTAATTTCTCTTGCCAATCCTGGGAATTTCAGACGTAATGTTTCTTGATAACTTCCATCTTCATTCACTAAGCGCGTTCCGAGTATAGTCGAACTTGGATTAGATAAAGACCTATGGTACTTCAAACAATGTGAAA
The DNA here is from genome assembly GCA_002733985.1 of Fluviicola sp. Classification (GTDB taxonomy): domain Bacteria; phylum Bacteroidota; class Bacteroidia; order Flavobacteriales_D; family Crocinitomicaceae; genus UBA4466. Next base: position 26,067 of record NVXP01000012.1, read on the forward strand.
CCGTGTTTTTTTCTTTTACGATTACATCCGAGTTGAGCAGAAGAATGTGTTCTCCTAAAGCTACTTTAATCCCCGCATTGTTTGCTCTCCCGAAACCACTGTTGTAACCCATTTGGATCCATTTCAGCGATGGGAAGATCTTTCTCAACTCACTTTCAGCTTCATCTTCTGAATGATTGTCGACTACAATGATTTCATAGTCCAAATCGAGTTCATTCTCAACAATTGAGTGCACACAGCCTTTAATCAGTTCCTGATTTTTGTAGTTAACGATTACAATAGAGAGTTGAGGCATAATACGATCTAAAAATCAAACAAAATTACCGATTCTACTTGATTAATACTGAGATCAGTCCATTAATTTGAATGCGATTTTGATTCAAATAATGTACTAACAAATCTGCAAATGAAGAAGCTATCTCGAAATTCTTCTAACTTTAGATCATATGGAACGAATTAAAATTCCCTTTAATAAACCCCACCTTACAGGTAAAGAAACTGACTATATCTTGGATGCGGTATCTTCAGGGAAGATTTCTGGGAATGGCAGTCACACCAAAAAATGCCAACAGTTTTTTGAGGAGAAATACCATTTTAAAAAATGCCTACTCACGACTTCCTGTACGGATGCTTTGGAGATGGCGGCAATTTTAACTGATATTGAGCAGGGAGATGAGGTGATTTTACCTTCGTTTACCTTTGCATCCTCCGCAACTGCGTTCGTTCTACGTGGAGCTAAATTGGTTTTTGCTGATAGCGGAGATGAGAGTCCTAATATGGATGCTCAGCGAATTGAATCGTTGATTACGCCGAAAACAAAAGTGATTGTAGTCGTTCACTATGCTGGTATTGCCTGTGATATGGGGGTGATTATGAATATCGCGGAACGTCATTCAATTTTTGTTGTGGAAGATGCTGCCCAGAGTATCGATAGTTATTATCAAGATAAGCCACTCGGAGGAATTGGGCATTTAGGAGCCTTTTCTTTTCATGAAACCAAAAATGTAATAAGTGGAGAAGGTGGGATGCTGGTCATCAATGATGAAAGATTTATTAATCGTGCAGAGGTTATTTGGGAGAAAGGAACGAATCGTTCAGCATTTTTTCGGGGAGAAATTGATAAATACGATTGGGTAGATATTGGATCGTCCTTTTTGCCATCAGAAGTCATCGCGGCGTTTCTATATGCTCAATTGGAGAATTTAGAGGATATCCAGAATAGACGAATGCAAATTTGGAACTTGTATCAGGCTAAATTATCACCTGTTTGCTTGGAGAAAAATATCGGTTTACCACATATCCCAAGTTATGCCAGCAATAACGCGCATATTTTTTACTTGATTATGCCAAATCAAGCATCGCGGGAACGACTAATCGATGGTTTAGGGAAGCACAATATTCTTGCAGTTTTTCACTATCAATCCTTGCACAAAAGTGACTTTTACATTGGTAAGGGAGATGACCGTGTATTGGCTAATTCTGATCGGTATACAAATTGTCTTGTGCGACTTCCTGTGTATTATTCACTCTCAGAAAGTGAGCAAAATTTCGTGATTGAAAAGCTGATTGGAATAATTAAAGGTTTATAGGACGCATTATTACCTCTAGAATCACTCCGAAACCAGGTAATCATTCATTTCTACATTGATTGAAGAAAGTAATTTTCCAAGGCCTGAATATTCTTCTTTGCGTTGTGTTCTGTTTGAATGAAATCATGGATTTTTTCACTCTCTATTTGCAGGCGCTCTTGACTAGAAATTACTTCGGAGCTACATTCAACAAAGGATTCTAAATCATTGAATACATTTAATCGCTCATCTATTTTTGATGGATCGTGTTTATCGATATTGAAAAAAGTCACAGGCAAGCCATAACTTGAAATTTCAATGCTCGAATAGCCCAATGTCGAGTTCCCAATGTTCATCCAGCCCATGGTGATTTTATCTGTCTCAATGGATGTTTTTAAGTCGGGTACATGTCCTTTGAATTCCAAGGCATGTGAAATGCCTAAGATCTGTGCCGTTTGAGTATAAAACTGAAGAAATTGATCAGTCATGGATTTCCCGTAGAAGTACATTTTTGCCTTTGGTATTCGCTTCAATAACAATTGAAAAGCGAATAAAAACATGATAGTAGGTTGATCGTAATTGATCCGAGAGAAAACGCCAATTATTGGGTTTTCTGTCGTTGATTTGTAGTTGTTTTTTCGATCCGATAAATCAAGAATCAATGGAAATTGAAAGAAATCGATGTTTGGTTCAGTGATGTGCTCAAATGCTGTTTCACATACATGTTCCTTTTGATTCTCAATCATCGTAACAAATCGATACGGTCGGTCGGGAAGATTCAAGTATGGGTTTTCCAGGTACTGAATGTTTATGCTTAATAGGTGAATCACCAAATTGGGGATGGACACGAATACATCAGAAAAACGGTTGAATACTTCAATTTTAATGATCGAAAGAAGATCAAACCCTTCCAGTCTTTTCTGTAATTGGGCTTCAGAGCGTTTTTTTATCTCTCCTTTGCGACCTGTGAAATTCATCCAGCGATAGCTCAAGGAATTGAGTACTTTTCGTTTGATTTTTGAATCAACTTCTGGATGTAAATCGCCAAGTTGAAAATCGGTGATTTCGATTCCAAGATCTGAAATCAATGGAACGTAGTAGTTGTTAGAATCATCTAGAGGATAAGTACAAATTACCGAACATTCAAATTTCGTGCGATCAATTGCTTTGAGTATTTCATACAGGTATCTTTCGGCACCATGCTGAGCAAGTGTATCTACGACAAACAGTATTTTTTTAGCCTGATCCATTAGTACTTGTTCATTTTTTCGATAACGTACGAAACTTGTTCGTCGGATAAGCTCGAATTAAGCGGTAAACTGACAACTTCTTCATGGATTTTCTCTGTAATCGGGAAGGAAAGTGCATTCCACTCTTTAAAACATTCCTGCTTATGCGGTGCAATTGGGTAGTGGATTAACGTCTGAATTTCGCACTTAGCTAGATACTGGATCAAACCATTGCGATCTTCTGTTCGAATGACAAATAAATGCCACGCATGACTCGATTCATTTCCCCTGAGTTGAGGAAGTTGAATTCTATCGTTTTTAATCTCGTTTCGATAGCGTTGTGACTGTTTTCTACGGATTTCAGTTTCTTGGTCAAGTGTTTCCAGTTTAACCGAAAGAACTGCTGCTTGAATTTCATCCATACGACTATTGAAACCAAGGTATTTGTGGTGATACTTTTCAGTTGATCCGTAATTCCGAATCGAAGAGATAATCTCTGCTAGATCCGAGTTGTTGGTTGTAACAGCACCAGCATCACCATATGCACCGAGATTCTTTCCTGGGTAAAAACTAAATGCCGCAGCATCTGATAAGTTTCCCGCTCGTTTCTTTTCCCACATGGCGCCATGTGCTTGTGCGGCATCTTCTATCAATAATAAATTATGTTCCGTAGCGATTTTCTGGAGCGTATCCATGTCGGCCAATTGGCCATAAAGATGTACTGCTAAAATCGCTTTTGTTTTTGGCTTTAACTTTTCCTCAATTAAGTGAGGATTTATATTGAACGTGGAATCGTTTGGTTCGACAAGAATAGGAACTAAGCCTGCCCGTTGAATGGCAATTATTGAGGCAATGAACGTGTTTGCTGGAACAATGACTTCATCTCCTGCCTTGAGCTTTCCAAGTTCTTTGTATCCTTCGAAAATAAGAATTAGAGCATCCAAACCACTAGCAACACCGATTGCATGTTTCGTTCCACAGTAGTCCGCCCATTGTTTTTCAAATTCATCAAGTTCCTTTCCTAGAAGGTACCATCCACTATCAAGAATTTTAGCTATTCGCTCCTTGATAGCAGCAGAGAACGGTTCATTAATTTTATTCAGTTTGAGAAACGGAATTTCCATAGATTTATGATTAACAGGGGGGGATATTTTATGAAGTGAAGTTAAAGATCATAATCATTTTGCTCCTTCGCCCACTTTTCAAATCCCATTTCACTCCAGGGCATTCCTCTGTCAAATCGTTCAGGCCAAGGGTATTGTGTGCCACCATCCTTTTTGTTTTTGATCTCCCGAACGTCTTTGATTTTTTTCGCAGGATTACCAACAACTAAGGAGTATGGATCAACGTCGTGACTAACAATGCTCCCTGCACCAACCAAAGCGTGTTTTCCAACCTTAACTCCAGGCAACAAGACACTCGACACTGCTATTTGGGCAAAATTGTCAATGATCGGCCCTATACATAAATTAGAGGGAGGAGTCGGGTCATTTGTTAGAATAACATAGGGATAGATAAAAACAAAATGACCTAAAGAAGATCCTTGTCCAACGTGAACATTGCTGTGTAACCAATTATAATCTCCAAATGTACAATGTCCTTGAATATCTGAAAGTGTTCCCACCCGACAGTGTTTACCAAAGATAGATTTTTCGCGAATCGTAACCCGATGGCCAGTACTAAAGTACTCACCAAAAGTTGAACCAGCATATAGAATGCAATGACTCCGTATTATGCTGTTATTTTCAATAATTGTTTTGGGATTCTCGTAAGTTTCGTCAAAATAATAATCGTTTAAGGGTTCTCCGATTACACAATCATTGGCAATAATGGAATTGTCACCAATCTCGACATTAGCGTAAATAGTACTATTGTCACCAATTTTGACATTTGATCCAATTATCGCATTCGCGCTGATATTTGTATTTCTACCGTTAAACTTCACAATTAAATTTTCTTAAAAACAGAATAATCTCTAATATAGTCGTTTTCATCGTATTTATCAGATGCTAAACAGAGAAGTACAGCACTGTGTGAGAAACGTATTGTTCTCCAATAGCCTTCGGGGATGAATATTCCTTTTTCAGGGGAGTCTAATACAAATTCGTATGTGTTTCCGTCTCGATCTTCCAGTTTAAAGTCAATTACTCCACAAACCGCAACAATGATTTGTTTGAGTGATTTATGTGCGTGATTTCCTCTGATAACATGATTCGGAGTGAAATAGGTCCAATAAACACGATTGATTTTGAATGGAACTAAATCTTGATATTCAGCTATACTAATATAACCGATGTCAGGTTGACCGATAGAGGAAAATTCAATATATCTGGGTGAATCAATCATTTTTTTTTGGTGTATCAATCATTTCTCTTTTCCAAAAAGGAATATTTTCTTTCACGACTTTTGCAGGAAGTCCAGTTAACATAACTCGTTCAGGATAATTACCCCTTGTTACAACACTATTTGCTGTTACGATGGAGTTTTTTCCAAGTTCAACGCCCTTTAGCACTTTAGCACCAACACCAATCCAAACTTTATCATGAATTATTGTAGGATAAGTGTGGTTTTTCCCAATAATACTATGCCAGTCGCAGTCAGTAATGAATGTGTCCCAAGCAATGATACAATCATATCCAATTTCCAATGATTGATTGACTAGGATTGTCGAATTTCCAGTTATTCCGGCACCAGATTCTTCTTTTCTCCCTTTGAGCGTCAATTTTGCGCTTTCACTAAGGTAGATTTTTATACCGTCTCCTAATGTATAACGAGAGAAAACAGTGATCTGTGAATTTTGTTTAAGCGTGATAACCGTGCAATTCTTTTTGTGAGTCCAGCATTCAAAAATCAATCGATCCTTAACAATCAATTTTGCGTCCTTTTTCTTGTCAATATGAACCTTGAAACGCCCATTAAATTGAATCGCAGGAAAGACGGAAAATTCATCGACATGCTTCATTGTCAGATATGCTGAATACCACCAGGTGCGAAATGAAACGGACTTCAAATAATTGAAGTCGAATGAATATCGAGCTTTTATCAGTTTTTTAAAGAATCCCATTATTCCTTCGTGAAATTGAATTCATATTTTAAGTTGGGGCGGATAAGCCCAGGGAGGATTGTGTTGTTCCCTGCCAGTGCTTCATTCGTAACTTCAAATCGTCCAATTGAATCAATCGTCAGAAGTACCTCATGTAGACTTGATGCGATAATAATTTTGAAGAAGTAATGTCCGGCATTAAGGATGTTTTTTGGAACTTCTCCTCGCATCTTATAGATTCCTTTTTGTGAGTCCTTTTCATTACAAATCCACTCTCCATGGTGAAAAAGGACAATTTCATCTTTCGAACTTAACTCGAAGGTAACCGCCAAGTTTTTATTTTCAAGTAAATGACGGAACTCCAATTCAAATGAAAAACCACTGGAAATGGAAATAAAACTTCCTTCTACGGGATTCACATTAAATGAAAGGATCTCAATCTTGTCATTTGCCAATACAATTTCATCAGAGTTCACATTTCGTCCTAATTCATGATAGAATTCGATCGCTTCAAGTTGGTTTCCACTGAAAAGAATTTCGCCTTTATTCATTACGATTCCTTTCGTACACAGTTCTTTGATTGCAGCGATATTATGGCTTACAAAAATGACTGTTCGGCCTTCTGCAGCTACATCACTCATCTTTCCGATACACTTTTTCTGGAATTCAGCATCTCCAACCGCTAAAACTTCATCAATGATCAATATTTCAGGCTCCAAATGAGCTGCAACAGAAAATGCTAATCGAACATACATTCCTGATGAGTAATGCTTTACAGGTGTGTCAATGAATTTAGCTACTCCAGAAAATTCAACGATGTCATTAAATTTCTCTTTGACTTCTTTCCGGGACATTCCTAGAATCGTTCCATTCAAATAGATGTTTTCGCGTCCGGTCAATTCAGGATGAAACCCAGTTCCAACTTCCAAAAGTGAGGCTACACGACCATTGATCTCAATTCTTCCGGTGGTCGGTTTTGTAATTTGAGATAGGAGCTTCAAAAGTGTACTTTTTCCTGCTCCATTCTTCCCAATAATTCCAACGACATCGCCACGCTTAATCTCGAAATCAACATTTTGAACTGCCCAGAAATCATCTCCCTTTGCTGCTGCGCTTTTGAACACATTGGTAAGAGTAGAACGCAAACTAGCGTCTTTCTGCTTGCCTATGGTATACTTTTTACCAAGACCGCTAACTTTTATGGCTGTTGTACTCTCCATGTTATACAAAATCAGCTATTTCGTCTTCGACGCGTTTGAAATACATAAGGCTTGTAACAAAAATCACGATAATCATTGCAAATGAAATGTACATCATATTGCCTGGTGGATCTCCACCGAAAAGACTCCAACGAAACCCTTGAACAACTCCTGCCATTGGATTCAAATAGTATAAACTCTCAGCCCATTGTGGAAGTTCCTTCACCGCTGTCCCTGCTGGGTAGGCAACGGGTGTTATGAACATTCCAAGTTGCACCATAAGTGGGATAATGTGCTGAAAATCACGGAATCGAATAGTGAGAGCACTCAACCAAATTCCAACTCCTAAGGCTGCAATCATCCCGATAATTAGGAAGATAGGGGCAAGCCAAGCTGTTGCTTCTGGAGTAATTCCGTAATAGAACATGAGTACAATTAGGATCAAAACAGTAACAGATACATCGATGAGTCCGACTACTGCTTTTGAAAGAGGAATAATCAATCTTGGAAAGTAGATTTTTTTAATCATTCCTTGACTTTCAATGATGGATTTTCCTGAATGGGTCATGACAAAAGCAAAGTAGGTCCAAGTGATCAATCCACATGTTGTAAAAAGAGCATGTGGAATAGATCCAGTATCAACTTTCGCGAAACGACCAAAAACGAGCGTGAGAATTACGAGTGTTACAATTGGCTGAATGAAAGCCCAAAGGAATCCGATGGTTGTTTGGGCATAACGAACTCTGAAATCACGCCAAGCTAGTGTGAGAAAAAGATCTTTGAAACGTCTAATTTCACTAAAGTTAGGGAAGAGTTGGCGATGCTTCGCATCGATAATCGTTGTTTTCGACATACGTAGTTTTCATTCGATTGAGCCGTGCTCTATGGCAAATATACGTTTCTTTTTAGGAACATTTTAAAATTATCAGGCTGTTGATTCTTCGGGTTTTGGATCAGTTTTTGGATCGATTTTTTCAATCACCGGTTTTAACGAGAGCAAGATAATCGCAAAGGGTAAAAGTGGAGCACGTAGACGTACAAGAACGCCGAATAGTCCAGAAGTCAATCCTGTGACAAATGCCATAATTAGGACAAACGAAATAGCAAAAAGTAGCAGCTCATGGCTTTGGATCATACGGATTTTACCCATAGCTCCTTTTGAGAAGAAAATGAATAGCAAATACGTGAATAGGAGACTTTCTAATCCATTGAAAATTAAAGAGGGGGAAAGCGCTTCCCAGATGAATGGCCGGAAGACTCCAGCAATTATTGCAAAAGGGCTCGCTCGAATAAGACCGAAAGGCGTAAATTGAATTTCTCCAATGCTATATCGACTCTCGCCATAAGTGACATTTGTAGCGAAATCACGCTGGGTGATCGCTGCTTCTTGGAAAATTGAGTTTTGCTCAAGGAATTCCGCCTCGGACCCACTAGAAAGTGCTTGTGAAAGTGCAAAGAAGCCTCCGACAATAATAATTAATCGCACAAAGATGATGGCTTGTCCTCCACTAGAAATTCTCTTTGCTAAAACCGTACTATAGGCAAGGACCAATGCTATAATTGTGACGTACAAAATAATAGATCGAACGTGGTATACCATCAACGCCGTTAATACAAACATGACGATTGCTCTAATTCGATGTTTTGAGTCTTTGGAAATAATGATAAAGCCATTGTAAACCATTAACAGGACTCCGATGTAGACAAATGTATCTTTTGAAATTCCGGTGCACCAGAAATTCACTGATGGCAAGAATAAAAGTCCTATTGCCAGATACCGTTCGGAAACAATATCCATATTACGAATAAGGACGAATAATTTGTAAGATGCTGATGCTACAAAATAGGAGAGAAGTAGTGTCGTAGCAATAAAACTCTTAAACGTGAAAAACGATAGAATCGATGTTATTTTACAGATGAAAAATCCTTCAGGTTCACGATAAATCCATCCTGGAGGGTAGCCAGTACGGGAATTGAAAAACGTGGAGATAGAACTGTCCGTAGGAGTTGTAAGCAGTTGCTCAAAATACATTCCAGGATCTTCTAAAAATAGGTTATTCAATGCGGAAGTTCCGTGATAGTACGCAATCGTATCTCCACCTCCGTAGGCAAGAATGAAAAACAATGCATATGAAAGGCTAAAGAACAACTTAACATATACATTGTACATGTAGTATTTTCCTTCTTCCGCAGTGTAACGTCCTTTGCGAATTTGCGCGACAACAATTATGATAATCAGCCACAAAAATGCTGGTAGAAGCTGAAGAATACTAAAATAATTGAATTGCACGGATTCTTTTTAACTGAGTCTTACGTAGAAGATGAAATTTTGTTCTGGTTTCGCGATTTCAGATGAACCTACTGGTGGTGGTATGGTTCACCCTTCAATATAGTCAGCGCGCGATAGACTTGTTCAATAAAGAATAGGCGTACCATTTGATGCGAAAAGGTCATTTCAGAAAGGCTGATTTTCCCATTTGATCGCGTATATAGTTCATCTGAAAAACCATAGGCCCCGCCAACAACAAAGACAATTGATTTTCCACCTTGATTGAATTTTTTCTGAAGAAATTTCGAAAAACTCACTGAGTTAAACGATTTCCCATTCTCGTCAAGTAAAATTAACTGTTCTGAAGGCTCAACCTTTGCAAGAATTAACTTCCCTTCTTCTGCTTTAATCTGATCTTCACTCAGCTTCTTAGCGTTTTTCAACTCCGAAATCTCAATTTTTTCAAATGAGCAATAATGCTTCAAACGCTTCAAATATTCAGACTCTCCTTCTTTTAAATAGGAGCGCTCCGTTTTACCAACACAAATCAATCGTATTTTCATGGTTCAAATCTAAGAATAATAGAACTTTAGAAAAGCGTATCTTTCGGCATTATATTTGTGTCTATTTTGAAAAACTAATAAGTATGTACCTCGTTTTTTCATTGATTACGTCCATAATGCTCTCGATGAACATTTCAACAAGTGTTCCCTATTCAGCGATTGAAAAATCATTCGAATCGAATAATGCCAAAGGAATTGTTTCATTGGGCAAAAGTAAACTGTTGATCAATGTTCTTGGTAAAGAAGGTGCTTATAGTCAATCTCAAGCGAATTTAGTCCTACAAGACTTTATGTCCAAAAATACATGCACCTCCTTTGAGTTCCTTTTTAAAGGCAAAGAGGCCGATGGAGGGAGTTTCGCGATCGCAAATTACAATACGCGCTCCGATAAGTTTCGAGTCACTATCTATTTCAAAAAAGAACAAGGTTCCTATAAAATAGAGAGCCTGACGATTGAGCGTGATTAAGTGAACGTGCGACTTTACTTGGGGCATACTAATTCACTTGTCCAAATTTCCATGAATCCATAGAATCTCTATCTTTGACGCATGATAGATGAAATTATTGCGAACGCACTGCGTGAGGATATTGGAGATGGTGACCATTCAACGCTTTCCTGTGTACCGGAAAATGGAACTGGAACTGCACGACTTTTGGTAAAGGATGATGGAATCATTGCTGGGGTTGAATTGGCCCAAAAAATCTTCAAAACATTTGATCCTAATTTGGAAATTGAAGTCTTTATTAAAGATGGAGAAGCTGTCAAGTTTGGAGATGTTGCATTTATCGTAAAAGGTTCGTCTCGATCTATTCTTAGTACTGAACGACTTGTTTTGAATTTCATGCAGCGAATGAGTGGTATTGCAACGCAAACAAATCAAATTGTAAAACTTATCGACGGAACATCAGTGAAGTTGTTGGATACTCGAAAGACAACCCCAGGAATCCGTTACATGGAAAAATGGGCGGTTAGAATCGGTGGAGGACACAATCATCGTTTTGCTTTGTATGATATGATCATGTTGAAAGACAATCATGTTGATTACGCTGGAGGAATTCGGCCAGCAATCGAAAAAGCAAATCAGTATTTGGTTGAGACAGGGAAATCATTGAAAATTGAGATCGAAGTCAGAAATGAGGAAGAACTCAAAGAGGTTCTTGAGGTTGGAAATGTGGACCGAATCATGTTGGATAATTTTTCTCCCGAACGAATCATCGAGTCATTGAAAACAATTCCAGATAACTACGAAGTTGAGGCATCAGGAGGGATCACGCTAGACACAATAAGAGGATATGCCGAAACGGGTGTTGATTTTATCTCTGTTGGCGCTCTTACACATAGTTTCCAAAGTCTTGATATGTCTCTGAAGGCAATTTATACTTGATTTTTAGGATCGTCTAGAACATCTGAAGTATCCGATTTCCCCGTAAGTAACGATGGACTTAGGAAAAATGATATTCCCGTGATTGCTAATCCTACGATCACAATGACTTTATGGTATGGCCAATGCTTGAATTGAAAAATCAATCCAACAAATAGTACCACGCTTCCCAACCAGAAGACCAGGGTGAAAACTGGATTTTGTTTATTTGATTGAAAACTAAATAAGTTCAATACGAGAGCCGAAGCCCCCGCAATCATAAATATGATACGCGCAGTGGAGATTGAAATGTAATTTGTTCCAACTCTCGCGAAAAGGACGATTGCCATTAGAAAGGCAATCGCAAAACAAATACTAGCAATCCGTTTAATAAGCATGGTCTAATCTACAAAATATTCTTCTTGACGAACTCAATACGATAAGAATAGCAAAACTCGAATTGCTAAATCCTTTCAACGAGTTAATAATCAGCTAAATTAAATTTTGGAACGTATTTTGGATGTAGTACGAGTATAACCAGAAAGGAACGTTGATTTAATGATTCTTTCATAAATGCAAGGATTATGAAAAGTTTAGCAATAGTAGGAATGATGTTTTTATCAATGGGGTTGTTTGCGCAGCAATCAGCAAAATCGGAATCAGCTGTAAAGGAAAAAGATAAGGTTTGTGTAAAGAAGTGCGATAGAACTCAAAAATGCAACAAGATGAAACTGGCGCCAATACGGCAAGTCGATTCTCGGAAATCGAGCATCCGTAATGGGAATGCGCATAGAAAACACCCACACGCTAATTCTAAAAAAGTACACGTTCAAAACAGACGGATGATAGTTCCATTGAGTAAAAAGAGCGCGAAAGTGAATGAAAAGATGTAATGAGTGAATCAAATAAAAGATAGAGCGATCTAGTTCCTATAGCTATTGGAATGGGTCGCTTTTTTTATTTCGACATTTTAAAGTCTCGAATATCTAATAAGAAGTCGAGATCCTCTTCCAATTTGTTTCCAATGACGATGACATTTGCTCCAGCATCGCGAAGTGCACCCATTTCTTCTCGTGATCGGATTCCTCCTCCAACAATTATTGGGGAGTTTAACATCGATAATTCGGCAATCACTGGAGCTGGGATACTTTCTTTTGCCCCGCTTCCAGCATCAAGATAAATCATTTTCTTTCCTTGTAGGATACCTGCCTTTGCCGTATTCACAATAATCGATCGATGGTCTCTTGGGATTGGAGTCGTTTGACTTACGTAAGCAACAGAGGATAGATTTCCGCCATCTATCAAAATATACGCTGTTGGGATGACTTCTATATCCATTGCATAGACTTCTTGTGCGGATTGTACGTGGTGACCAATAAGATAATCGGGATTCCTTCCGGAAATTAAGCTCAAATAGAGTAGGGCATCTGCTTTACTTGAAATCTGATGTGAGTCTCCAGGGAAAATCACTAATGGCAATTTTGAATTCAGTTGAATGAAATTGATGACCAATTTGAAATCGTTACTCGAAACAGTACTTCCTCCAATGAACAAATAATCAACTTTTGCAAATGTTGTTTTTTTTAACAGCGCATCCAACTCTTCGAGATTCGTGTACTTATCTGGGTCGATGAGCACAGCCACTTGGCCGACTCTTTCCTTAAATTGATTGAAAATGTTATTCGATACGTTCAATTTCACAGCTATTTACAGAAACTACTGTTCCTTGGTGATCAAAGATATCTAATTGAACGGAAAGTGTATGATCTGGATTAATGATTTTCCCTTGCCAATTCCCAGATGCATTTTTTGATAAAAGCAATTCTTCCTTGAAAATGATTTTTTTTCTTCCCGCCAACTTATACATTGCTTCTTTTGTAGACCAAACGCGAGTCATCTCTAATTTGTTAGTACTATCAAATGAATGTCTTTCTGTAGGCGCAAGGAACTTCGGTACGATATCCAAAATATTCTCTCTAGGAGTTTCTAAATCCAGTCCAACCATATAGTCCTTGTTGAATGCTAATCCTACTAAGTATGAAGAATGGCTGATCGAAATGAAACCTATCCCATCAATATAAGGAGCTCCGATTGAATTATACTGAATGCGCTGTGCACCTAAAGCACGCTTGCGTAATATACGAGTCGCAATGAATTCTCGTTTTCGTTTGATGTGTTTGAATGTAAGGTATCTTGAATGTTCAACGTCACTAAGGTGTTCGATGTAATTGTTTGGTTCAAAGTCATCATAATCCATCAAGTGAATTTGAGTTGAGCCGCTTGATATTTGCCAGAAATTAAAWTTGATCATGCCGCACAAAGGAACAAAAATCTATCGGAAAATGCCTAGACGTGTATATTTGAATCGAAATTCGAAGATTAATAGTCTTTTAACTCTATTAAAAGTTCATACTTTTGTTAARGAAGGTTAAGCCGAAATGAATTTAATTTTTATTAACAATTAATCGAGTGAACACGAATTTTTCTATATTTACGGGCTTTCTAGGAGGAAAACTTTTTAAAAACAAACTATACTTATGTTACGAAAACTTAACTTAGTGTTAGTAAGCGTCTTGCTTACAATGTCTTATGGGTTTTCTCAGACAGGACTCGGAACTCTTAAAGGAGTAGTTTCGGATGCTGATTCAGGGGAACCTATTCCATTTGCTAAAGTTGTCATTAAACAGGGCGACCTTATTAAGGCTGGTGCCGAAACCGATTTTGACGGTTCGTTCCAGATTAATTCAATTAACGCAGGTAGCTACGATGTAGTTATCAGCAATGAAGTTGAAGGTTACAAGTCCCAGAAAATGACTGGGGTGAAAATTAGTTCTGAACAGATTACATTCTTGGATGACATCGCTCTTGGTAAAGGGAAAGATGTTCAAGATATGGAGGAAGTTGAGGTAATTGCCTACAAAATACCCCTTATTAATAAGGATGGTGGTGCTTCAGGTACTACTATAACTCGAGAAGACATCGCGAGACTTCCAGTTCGTTCTGCAGCAGGTGTTGCCGGTACTGTTGGAGGGGTTAACGCACAAGAAGGCGGAGGCATTAGTGTTCGTGGTTCTCGTTCTGATGCAACTTACTACTACATTGATGGTATTAAAGTACGGGGTTCTGCGAACCTTCCGAAATCAGCCATTGAAGAGGTGAAAGTAATTACGGGTGGTGTACCTGCTAATTATGGTGATGTAACAGGAGGTATTATCTCGGTAACTACTCGTGGACCATCAGCGCAATACTTCGGAAGTATAGAGGGCGTGACTTCAGGTTTTTACTTTAAAGGAAAAGACCCAGATGGATACGACGGAAAAGTTTTCGGTTTAGATCAATACGGTTACAACTTGGTTGAGGGAATGTTCTCTGGTCCACTTTGGATGCAGAAAGATTCTACAGGAAAAAAGACAAAACCGAGATTAGGATTTTTAATCTCTGCTAACTTAACAGATCGCTTAGATGCTCGTCCACTTGCAGGTGGAGCTTGGAGAATTAAAAAGGACGTACGAGATGAATTATTGATTAATCCATTGCGTCCAACTTCAACAGGGACTGGTACATTCTATAATGCAGATTTCTTGAGGACTGATGATTTCGAGAAAATTCCATGGAGAATGAACTCGAGAAACACAAACATGTCTGCTCAAGGGAAAGTTGATGTGAACACAGGACCATCAGTTAACCTTTCATTTGGAGGTTCATTGAACTACTCGTTCGGAAGTCAGTATTCTTACGCAGGGTCATTGTTGAATTTCCAGAACTTTGGAGCATTCAAATCATTAGATTGGCGTGTGTTTGGTCGTTTGACTCAACGTTTCACTAACAATACTGAAGGAAGTAGTTCTAAAATTAGAAGTGCCAACTACAGTCTTATGGTGGATTACTCGAAATCTAAGAATGATGCGTTTGATCCGAAACATCAATACAAAATATTTAATTACGGTCATGTAGGTACTTATACTACTACACGTCGACCATCTTATGATGCGCCAAGTGCAGCAAACAACTATGTTTACACGCACAATGGGTTCCAAGAAGTAGTAGTTGATTTTACTCCATCGGAAACAAATCCTGCTTTAGCAGCGATTACTGAGCAGTACTATAACATCTACGAAGGTGATCCAGAGGGTAACTACGAAACTCTTTTGCAAATCCAACAAGGAAGAGCATTGAGAAATGGTGATACGCCTCAAAGTGTATATAGTATCTGGAGCAACATTGGTGCACCTTATAACTATTTCGGTAAAACTGAAAATGATCAGTTCCGTGTAACAGGTTCAGGATCTGTAAATATCGGAGATCACTCTTTATCTTTAGGATTTGAGTACGAACAACGTTGGGATAGAGGTTGGACTGCTGGTACATCTTCAACTGGTGGTGGTAATGGTCCAATTGGTATTTGGACAATTGCACGTCAGTTAATGAACTTCCACATTACTGAGCTTGATACATCAGCAGCATTTGTTACAGATTCAGGTTCTTACAAACGTGTTACTTACAACAGATTGAATACAGGTGAAGCTTATTTGTCAGGTACTGGAGTATATGGTGGTGCTGAAAACAGCGATAACCAATCATTCTTCGATTACAACTTAAGAGAATACCTTCATGAGAACGGTTGGATCAGTCAAGGTGGAGATGGAAGTGATTTCATCGATATCGATCAATACGATCCTAATATCTATTCGTTCGATATGTTCTCTCCAGATGAATTATTGAACAGTGGTAACTCTTTTGTTTCTTACTGGGGATATGATCACACTGGAAAAAAAGTGCGTGGTACAACAGATATCAATAAGTACTTCAACGAATTTGATGAAAATGGAAACTACAAACGTTTTGTAGGAGCCTTCCAACCAATTTACATGGCGGGTTACATCATGGATAAATTTGCATTCCGTGACATCGTATTCAATGTTGGACTTCGTGTAGATGTATTCGATGCGAATCAGCCAGTATTGAAAGATCCATATTTGTTCTACTCTGCACGAACTGTTGCTGAGGCAAAAACAGAATTGGCAAATAACTCTTCTTTGACTTGGATTGATATTCCAGATGCAATGGGTGATGATTTCACAGTTTATGTTGATGACGTAAACAATCCAAATGCAATCAATGGTTACCGTTCTGGAACAGTTTGGTATGATGCAGACGGAGTTGAAACAGAAGATCCTTCTACATTAAGAGGTTCTGCAGGAATTCAACCATGGTTATTAGATCCGTCTCAAGAAACTCCAAGTGCTGATGCATTTCAGGATTACAAAGCTCAAATCAATGTGATGCCACGTGTGTCTTTCTCTTTCCCAATTTCGGATGAGGCAGCATTCTTTGCTCACTATGATATCCTTACTAAGCGTCCTACTTCTGGATTCCGTTTTGATCCATTTCAATACCAATTCGTGAATGATCGTAGTGCGATTATTAACAACGCTAACTTGAAACCAGAAACTACAGTTGATTACGAACTTGGTTTCCAACAGGTACTTTCGAAAACATCTTCATTGAAAATTTCAGCGTTCTACCGTGAGCAAAGAAACAATGTTCAATTGATGAATATCTTCGAAGCTTATCCTTCAACTTACAGAACTTTCGGTAACCGTGATTTCGGAACTGTTAAAGGGATGACAGTTGAATACGATATGCGTCGTACTGGTAATATGAGATTGAGAGCGAATTACACACTACAATTCGCAGATGGAACTGGATCAGATGCAACATCTGCTGCAGGTCTTGTTAACGCTGGACTTCCAAACTTAAGAGCGATCTTCCCATACTCATTCGATCAACGTCATGCATTTGCAGTAACAATGGATTACCGATACGGTTCTGGTAGTGATTACAACGGTCCTAAAGTTAAGGATGCAGAAATCTTTGCTAACACTGGTTTGAACATCGTTTCTAATATCTATTCAGGTTCTCCATACTCTTCGCAAACTGTTATTACAAACGCAGGTCAGTTTTCTCCACTTAGCTCAGGTTTAGATGGAACAACGAACGGATCACGTTTACCTTGGTCTTACCGATTGGATTTACAATTGGATAGAACATTTGATTTACAGCTTGGAAAAGAAGGAAACAAGAAAGCAACGTTCTTAAATGTATACGTACGTGTGACGAACTTGTTTAATCAATTCAATGTACTTGGTGTTTACCGTGCAACTGGTAACCCAGATGATGATGGTTACCTCGCAGCTGCTGCAAGTCAGACATCAATTCAAAATCAATTGGATGAACAGTCATTCAGAGATTATTACAACATGAAGATTCAGAACTCATTTAACATCAGTTCGCCGAGAACGATTCGTTTGGGAGTTAAATTTGATTTTTAATAATTCATAAGAGATTTATATTATGAAAAAGCAACTAATAGCAATAACGTTGGGAGCCACAGCACTTTTGTGGTCGAATAACGCCCTATCTTATTGGGGTCCTAATGACCACAGCGGAATGAACCAAGGTAACGCTGGCAATACTGTTTCATCTGAAGCCAAAGGGGCGGGTTGTTCGCCTGCTATTGCAAGATTGACAATGGACTTTAACGATGTCAGCGCATTCATTGAGCAGGGTGGAAGTATGTTCCAAAACCGTCAGGATGGAACTGCAGCCTATGAGATTCCAAAAGGAAGTGGTTTAAAAGCCATTTTTGCAGGAGCACTCTGGATGGGTGGAACAGATGTAAACGGTCAATTGAAACTGGCAGCTCTTCGCTACCGTGCAGGAAATGATTTCTGGGCTGGACCTTTATCAGTTAATCCTGGTTCTGGAAATTACAATCCAAATCAACCTGTAGGTGATGACGCCATTCGCCCATTTGGTGGTGCAACCATCAATTCAGATGAATGTATCGCGTACGATAAATTCTATACGATTAGAAAAGCTGAAGTTATTCAGTATACTATATGGTGGGAATGTACGAACGGTGTTACTACTGAAGGATGTGAGGAAGTGGTTCAACCATCTGCTGATATTTTAAATCGAATTTATGATTGGCCTGCTCATGGTCTTACTGATTTGGGACAAGATTTTTACTTGGCGCCATTCTACGATCGCGATGGTGATGGGGCTTATCATCCTTTAGAGCAAGGAGATACTCCTTGGTTTGATGATATTCTAGGAAGAGATGATATCATTTGTGGTATCGACCGTAGAATCTCATTGTTTGGTGATGAGTGTAATTGGTGGGTGTTTAATGACAAAGGAAGTATTCACACTGAAACTGGTGGAGATCCAATTGGTATGGAGATTCGTGCACAAGCCTTCGCTTTTGCAACAACTGATGACGTGAATAGAATGACATTCTATAACTATGAATTAATTAACCGTGGAACGCAAACATTGTTTGATACTTATTTCTCTCAATACTTAGATGCGGATATCGGTAACTTTAATGATGATTACGCTGGTTGTGATGTTTCGAGAGGACTTGGTTACATGTTCAACGGAGATTTGAATGATGAGACGAATGGTGCTCCTGGTTATGGAGACAATCCTCCAGCAATTGGAGTTGATTTCTTCGAAGGACCATATCAAGATGCCGATATGAAAGATAATGTTGGACCATACTTTGATACAATTGCAGATTCTATTGTTACTCCTACCGTTCTTGAAGCGATAGAAGATGGTGGTATCGTTTATCAAGGAATTGGGGTTGGGTATCATGATGGTATCGTTGATAACGAACGTTACGGAATGCGTGGTTTTGCTTACTATACAAGTACTGCTGCAGGAACTCAAAGTGATCCAACGTCCGCTGCACAATACTACAATTACATGCAGGGATTCTGGAGATTTGGTGATGAAACTTACTATGGAGGAACTGGTTTTGCTGGCTCTGCTGGAGCAACAAGCATTCCTTCGGATTACATGTTCCCAGGAGATTCTGATCCATTAAATTGGGCAACTGCAGGAACAGACCCAGGATTTGAGTGGGATGAGGCTACAGATAATAACCCCGCAGGTGACCGTCGTTTTGTTCAATCTGCAGGACCATTTACATTAACACCAGGTGCTGTAAACAACATTACTGTTGGTATCGTTTATGGAAGAGGAACAGAAGGAAGTTTATTTGCTTCTGTTGACGCAATGAAACGTGCCGATACTAAAGCACAAGCATTGTTCGATGCTTGTTTCGCTATTTTGACACCTCCGGATGCTCCTAAATTGACTATTCAAGAATTGGAAAATCAATTGGTATTGACACTTGAGAACCCAGTTACTTCAAACAACTACTTAGAAGGATACGCAGAAGAAGATAAAGTAAACATTACTGATCCTACTGTTGACCGTGTCTATACTTTCGAAGGTTACCAAATCTTCCAATTGGTTGATGATGCTGCAGGTGTAGCTGATTTGAACGATCCAGAGAAAGCACGTCCAGTGGCACAATGTGATATTGAAAACAGCATTGACCGCCTTATTAACTTCGAATTTGATGATGATTTAGGATTTGCTTCACCAGATGAAAAAGTAGATGGTGAAAATAAAGGTATTCGTCATTCATTTTTAATTACTGAAGATGCCTTCGCTCTTGGTGAACGTGCTTTGGTTAATCATAAGACTTACTATTTCGTTGCAGTTGCTTATGCACACAATGAATTTAAAAAGTATGATCCTACGGATGCACTGTCATTGGATGGTCAAAAAATTCCATATATCTCTTCTCGTTTGAGCTTTGATGGTACATCAATTCGATCAGTAGAGGCAGTTCCACACAATCCAACTCCTGAGGCGGATGGAACAAGCCAAAACATTGAGTATGGATCAAGTCCAAGAATTACACGATTGGATGGTTTTGGAAATGGTGGTAATGATCTTGAGTTGACACAAGCATCTAAGGATTTCATCGTTGCAAATGGTATAATGGAAGCACCAACATATGAATATGGTCGCGGTCCTTTAAATATTAAAGTGATTGATCCATTGAACGTAGCAGATGGTTACTTTGAGTGTATATTCAGAGATTACACGATCCCAGTTACATACAATGATGCAGATAATGCTTCTTGGACAATTTACAGATACGATGAACAAGGTGGAAGTCTCATTGATGAAGTTTCTTCAGAATTCATCATTGAATACAACAACGAACAATTGATTCCACAATGGGGGATTTCAGTTCAGATTCAACAAAAGCCTTACTTCATTACTAGTTTGGGTGGAATAGTTGAAAGATATTCAACAGATTTGATTCGCGCAGATATTTCTTTTGCAGATAGCTCAAAACGTTGGTTATCTGGTGTTCAAGATAATGACCAATTCTACCCAACTAACTGGGTTCGATCTGGTGATTACACTCCAGAAACTGATCCAACTGATCCTGCCTACGAATGTGATCCAAATGTATTGTCTTACCTAGATCCTTGTAGTTATGCAGATCAAGCGGGTGGAGATAATGAGAGAGAGTTCTCATCGATTCTTGATGGAGTTATTGCTCCTCATAAGTTAGTTGGTTATCAAGCGGATTATATGCCGATAGCTTACTACAACTTGACTACTGTGGCTTCTGTGAAGAATTCTTCTTCTATCAGTTACCTACCGGGAGTTGATATCGTATTGACACAAGATCGTTCGAAATGGACTCGCTGTCCAGTTATCGAACTTGGCCGTGACAACTCGTTGAATGTTGGTGGTGCACAAGCTGGTCAAACTCGTAAGAGTAACAGTGTTGATAAATTCGGAAACGACGATGGTACAGGAACTGGAATGTCTTGGTTCCCAGGATATGCAATTGATGTAGAATCTGGTGTTCGTCTTTACATGGCTTTTGGTGAGAACTCGTTCTTAGGAAATGAGAACGGAGCTGATATGATGTGGAATCCAACAGATCGTTTGGTAGATGGTGTTGGTAACCCATTAATGGGAGGTATGCACCCAGTTTATATTTGGGGGTACAAATACAAATCAATTCACGGTGATCCATTTGGAAGTGCTGTTGATTTTCCAGCGTATATCCCATCTGATGCGGACAACAATGCAGGAAATGAGTTGTACAACCAGTTCCAATTGATTGATGCAAACAACACAGCTGCTAAGAAATTCGTTTATGCGAGTCTTGCATGGGTTTCTTACCCAATGGCTACTGATGGATATGACATCACAAATGGTTTCCCAACAGATGTGGAAATCGAATTGAGAGTTAACAAGGAGTACAAGAATTACGTAGCAACTGGTCAAAACGGTGGTCGCCCAATGTACTCTTGGAGTATGGATGATATCGCTACGACTACTGGAAGTATAGATCAATTAGCTAAGGCATTAGAAATGATTAATGTTGTTCCTAATCCATACTATGCTTACTCTGAATACGAGCGTACTCGATTGGATACACGTGTAAAAATCACGAACCTTCCAGAGAGATGTACTGTTAAGATTTACAGTGTAAACGGTAAGTTGGTAAGAACCTTTAAGAAAGATAGTCCTGTTACATCGATAGATTGGGATTTGAACAACTGGAAAGCAATTCCAGTAGCAGGAGGTGTTTATCTTATCCATGTAGATATACCAGATGTTGGGGAGAAAGTCCTCAAGTTCTTCGGAGGTATGCGTCAAGTGGATTTACAAGGAATTTAAACCGATCAAAACGAATTGAAATGAATAGTTCAATGATGAAAATAGGAAAAACAATAGTACTCGGTATAGCGGTGATGACTGGTTTTGCAGCTCACGCAGGAAATGAAGATCGAGTTGGGTCTGCAGGTGCTTCTCAGTTGTTGATTAACCCATGGGCACGAAGTTCTTCTATGGGAGGAGCTGGAATTGCTCAGATGAATGGATTGGAAGCAACATTCACTAATATTGCGGGTCTTGCATTTACTGATGGAACGCAAATCAAATTCAATTATAGCAATTGGATGGGAAATGCTGGAATCGGTATGAATAGTGCTGGTATTGCTCAACGTATTTCTGAGAGTGATGTGATCTCTATTAGTGTTCAGTCACTTAATTTTGGTGAAATTCCAATTACAACGGTTGCCAACCCAGAAGGGAATATTGGTTTCTTTACACCGAGATCAAATATCTTCAACATCGGATATGCACGTTCTTTCTCTAGTTCTATCTATGGAGGGATCAATTTCAAAGTGATTTCTGAAAGTATTTCAAACTTGAAATCAACAGGAGTTGCAATTGATGCAGGTATCCGTTACGTAACTGGAGAACAAGATCAAGTTAAGTTTGGTATTGCATTGAAAAATGTAGGTCCAACAATGAGTTACTCAGGTGATGGTCTAGCTCAACAAATTGAGTATACTGAAACAGGAGTCATTGCTACGTTACAACAACGTTCAGGATCATTTGAAATGCCATCATTATTGGTGATCGGAGGTTCATATGACTTTATCTTCAGTGAAACAAACAAATTGAATCTTGGTCTAGGATTTACAGCTAACTCTTTCTCAAGTGATCAATTCAGAATTGGATTGGATTATGGAATGACAACAGATAAGATGGCGTTTAATCTTCGTGGAGGATTCGTGTACGAAAAGAATCTTTTCAGTGCTGAGAATCGTTCTAACGCGTTAATCGGTCCATCTGCTGGTTTCTCTGTAGATGCACTAGTTGGTGAGAGCAAAAATGCAATGGGTATCGAATATGCTGCGAGATTTGCAGGTACATTTGGTGTTATTCACACAATTGGATTGACAATTAGCTTGAAATAAAAAGAATTTTATTACATTTGATTATCAAGAGAGTCCATATGGGCTCTCTTGTTTTGTTATAGAAAAAATTGAATATGGCACAAATCAGCTATTATACTGAGGAGGGAATTAAAAAAATGAAAGATGAATTGTACGACATGAAAGCCGTACAGCGACCTTCTATTTCCGCACAAATTGGTGAGGCGATTGATAAAGGTGACTTGTCTGAAAATGCTGAATATGACGCAGCGAAAGAAGCTCAAGGAATTCTTGAAATGAAAATCGCAAAGTTGGAAGAAGTAGTTTCAAATGCTCGCTTGGTCGATGATTCAGAAATTGATCATTCGAAAATATTCATCTTGTCTACTGCAAAAATCAAGAATGTTGCCAATGGTATGGAAATGACTTATACGATTGTTGCAGAAAATGAGGCAGATTTGAAAGCTGGGAAAATCAGTATTGAATCTCCATTTGGTAAGGGTCTACTTGGTAAGTCTGTTGGTGAGATCGCTGATGTACATACACCCAATGGATCAATGCAGTTTGAAGTCTTAGAAATTACACGATAATGGCGTCAATTTTCACCAAAATCGTTAACGGTGACTTGCCTTGCCATAAAGTAGCTGAGAATGATACATTCTTGGCCTTTTTAGATATTACTCCACTAAGAGAAGGACACGTCTTAGTAATTCCAAAGCTAGAAATTGATTACATTTTTGATATGGAAGATGATCTTCTTTCTGAAATGATGGTCTTTGCAAAGTCTGTAGCTGTGAAATTGAAAGCAGCTATCCCTTGTAACCGTATTGGAGTTAGTGTCATCGGCTTAGAAGTACCTCACGCACACATTCATCTTGTTCCGATGGATACACTCAATGATATGAATTTCGCAAAGCAGAAGGCTTCTTTTACAAATGAAGAGCTAGCTGCTACTGCAACAAAAATTCGGTTGGTGTAGTATACGGAAGTGTAACTTGGTTTGAAATTTGCTATTATATAGCTAAACCTGGCTTATGGCTTACCGAACATCAATGAAAGATATCATGCTCAAAAAGTTTTTTAACGGAATCTTAGCACTCTTTGCTACGGGCACAGTTACGGCTCAATCGGAACCCTTGAAAATATTATTCATTGGGAACAGTTACACGCACATGAACAACATGCCGAAGATGTTTGAGAAAATATCTAAGAATGCTGGAATGGATGTTCTTGTTGAAAAAAGTGCGCAATCTGGGGCTTCTTTTCATGTACACTCAGAACGAGAAGACATGTTTGAAGCAATAAATAAGCGCCAATGGGATTATGTGATCCTACAAGGATATAGCCGAGAATTAACATTCGACCCTGAATACCTCGATACAGCAACAATACCTTTTGTCAATCAAATTACTGATTCGATTTTTAAGAACAATGCGTGCACGAATCTTCTGTTCTACATGACGTGGGGCTATGATGAAGGTTTTCAAGAGCGGGAAGAAGTGAATACGTATGAGAAAATGGCGAGTAAAATCGAATCAGGTTACCGCTATTTGAGTGATACGTATGATGTACCTGTCGTTCCTGTAGGAATGGCTTGGAAGAAAGTTAAAGCCTTGAACACAATGGATCTTTACGCTGATGATAGAGCACATCCAAGTAAGGAAGGCTCGTTTTTGGTGGCGAGTACCTTTTTTGAGTCCATTTTCGGGATTCAATCAAATAAATGTATTGGAATTGTTCGTGAAAAACATGCTCGGAAAATACGTCAAGCAGTAAATGAAGTTCTAGAGGAAAAACGGGAGTTATATAAATTGGATCGCTTCCAGATTAACCTTGAAACGGCTATTGTTGATCCAGGTGATGATGAGAAAATGATTGTTGAATACGCAATTAATTATCCAGAGGCAAAGTCGATCATGTGGACCTTTGAAAGAGGTGAAACGAGAACTGACTTCGCTGGTATCTACGAGTTCAAGAAACATGGGAAATACAAGGTTCAAGTAGATATCGTTACCGGTTGTGGTGACACACGTTCATACAACAGAGAGATTCTATTTGTTGATCCTGATCGTCATCGCAGAAGAAAAGATAGAAATAAAAGCTAGTCTTTTTGAGGACGTTTCTTTACGCGCAGTGTATACATCGCCCAGTCATAGATTTTCGTGAGCGGATCAATATACTTGACCATCAGAACAAAAACGGCTAGAGAGAATGTTGATATGGCGATAGCGGCATAAGGAGACAAGTCGCGATCAAATACAAGTGGTTTTAACCCAAATCCCAAAAATCCTCCGTACAATATCATAACGTGAACGACGTAGATAGGAAACGTTGTTTGTCCAATTTTGAGGAAGAGAGGTGCTTTGATTTTAAACGTTCGATCAATTAAAATCAGCAAACCTATCAGTACCACAACTTGTCCAAATCGTGACATGGAGGTAGAGTTTAATTCAAAGACTCCTTTGGCAGTAAGACCAATGTATTCAGTAAAATCGTCAATCCAACAGAACCAATCTCGAACAAAAATGCTGATGATCAATCCTGCGATAATTACAACAACACCAAACCACCATTCCCGTACTTTGTGCTCATAGCTCCGAATGATTGCTCCGACCATTCCTCCAAAGATTGTATAGAACGACATACGCACAAAGCTGAATTCAGAGAACTGCCCATAGAACATATTTTGGATGAACTTAGGAGCTCCTGCAGGCCAATAAGATGGACTTGTTGCAACACCGCTCTCAAGAAGTGCTTCATCCAAACGAATATGCTGTTTCATCAATGAATAGAAGATCAGCATGATGGTTCCAGCAATTAAATAGTACCAATAGAGTTTACCGAATTTGAACAGTCGATACACGCCATAGATGGAAATCACAAATAACAAGCCTGCAGCAATGGATTGGAGGACGTGGAAGGCGTAGAACCAATCCATGTGGAATTCTGTCCCGTAATAGATCGATTTCCCAATCACCCAAACGTTTAATTGAATGAAATAACCCCAAAAAAGCAATTGTAAAACGCGTCGACCTCCTTTACGAACTCGGATGTTGTCCCAAAAACGAACGTCCTGCTTACTTCCAATGAGTAAATACACGAAAATCAATCCTGTAACAGTAAAGAAAAGGGGAGATGTCAATCCATGAAGCAGATGCCATCCTTTGAACAATATGTATTCGTTTGGTTTTCGATATTCCCAAGCGAGAGCAGCACCAGTGAAGTGTCCCTCAATCATCATCAAGATCGCAATCGATCGCGCCATATCGATGAACTTCAAGCGAGGCTTAGGCTCTGTTGATATAATTTGTTCTGAAGGAAGAGTTTCCTGTGACATGTTTTCTCTATAATAGCGAGGACAAACTTACGATATTCTTCGAACTTTGAGAAAGTGACTATACTATAATCGTTCTAGTGATGAACAGGCGCATTTCTTTATCGATGAATTTATGTGCGTGCTTGACTCAATTTGTATAGGCAGTACGTGTTTTACCAGACACTGAAATTGATCATAATGATCTATGTGTGAGTAGCCCATCTGGTGATATGTGTTCTTTGTATTATTAGATATTGGTTTTCATTTGAGTTAAATCACCGATCACATTCGAAAGCAAAATTCTTTTCTCTAATGATTGATTGGCTACGGTTAACATGTATACCAAGCATAAACTCAACATTTTTTAGCCAAAGTCGTGTGCAAGTGTTATTTCTTGAAAAATACKTTCAGTAAAAGRSGTRTTAACATTCATTTCTTTTCCATWTTTWATAATTGCACCTGCAAATAGTTCTAACTCATTATCTTTTTTTCCTGAGTTTACATCAAGCTGCAATGAGGTTGGTGTTTTTGGCGGAAATGTAGCGGCTTTTTCAAATGTTTTTAAAATAATTTCGTCCTGTAAATCAATTCCTTTTTTATCTGCAATTGATATTATTTCATCCATTATTTTTGTAGCCTCTTCTTTTTGTGATTCGATAGAACAAACGGCTCCGATGGAAGAATTGTACTTGGCTGTTACTAAACCAAAACTTGCTATAAAAAGAAACTTAGTCCAAATAGCAACAAATGGACTCTCACTAAACTCAAAATCAATTTTACTTTTTTCAATTAAATCTACGACCCAATCAATATTTTCAGAAAGGTGTTTGGGATCTTTCCCAAAAACTAACTTTCCAGGTTTTCCTTTATGTTCAACAATTCCTTTTTCTTTTATATGTGAAGCAACATAAACACATGATGGTAAAATTACATTATGAGGGAGTATTTTACGAATTCTATCATAAATGTCAGCCCCATTCATCATTGGTAATAAAATGGTGTTTTTTGTAATTACTTCGGATAATTGACGACAAACATTCTCTAAATCATATGCTTTGACGCAGATAAAGACTAAATCAGGATTTTTAATTTCTGAAATGTTTTGATGGATAGCATCAGGATAGGTTGTGCTATTTTCATGCTCAGAAGAAAGTAATGTAAGTCCTTTTTCTTTAACGGTATTATATGTTTTAGCTCTAGCGATAAATGATATTTGGCTTGATTCGTTCGTTTCGTTGCTTTGGCATATTTTAAATCCAAAATAACCACCAACGCCTCCAAGTCCTATAATAACAATATGTTTTTTACTCATTAGTCTAGACTTTGTGTTTTGTTTCTCTTTTCCAAGATACTCATTAATGGGAAGCTCAGGTCCCGAAAATAGGCGAGAGAGTTCACTAAATACGGATCTGCATTCCTTGTCTTACTGTAGCCCAGACCTATGTGATCGTATTTTTCCTTGATTGTTTCCTCTAAAATGTTTGTCCGTAGTAGTTTAAATCAATCAATTCACCACCTGTTGTTCTATAATCACGTCGTATAACTCCTTCAAGTTGAAAGCCAATTTGTTCTACCACACGAATACTGCGTTTATTGTTAGGTGATACTCTGCAAAATAACTTTTTGAACCCCTGCTCAGCAACGATTTGACGAATCAATTCGGTTCCAAAGTGAGTGATGATCCCTTTGCCTTCATAATCAACATCAATGAATGCACCCAATTCGCCTTTTGGGACGCTCCATTCAATATTTTTCACATCAATGAACCCAACAAGCTTACTCGTACTTGATTCTATGATTAAATAGGGAAAATACAATTTGAGCTCTATTTTCTTTTCAATTTCCTGGCAGTATTGTCGTGTAGCTTCTAATGTTTTTGTTTTACCAACCGTCCCTGCGAAGAAATCTTCCAATCGACTCCTGTTATTTTGAATCAGAAAAAAAAATGGATCAGCGTTAGCGGGAGAAAGTAATTCTATATGATAATCGTTCATTTTGATTGATTTTTTCAAGGTGCTATGTTTAGCAGTACAATACTAATACAATCAGAGGAGACGAATATTGATTGAAATCAAGAATTCAGAATTCGGGAAAATGTTTCGGGACTTATTCTTAAATAAGATGCGATGTATTTATGTGGAACCTTTTGAAGTAAAAGAGGTTGACGGGACAGAACTCTTTCATACCTCAATTTCGGAGAGTTAATAAGCAGGTCTTTTTCTCTTTCCAAATGCCATAATGAAAGATCTGACATCGCATTTTGCCATAGTAGAAAAGCTGGCTCGTTGTTTTGAAGGAACTCATGAAAAGTTGCCTTGGAAATGACTTTGACCTTTGTTTTATTGATCGATTGAATAATAAGTGAAGATACTTTTCCGGAAAGAAATGAATCCAGAGCTGATATTAAGGATCCATCGTACCCAAAATACAAGGAGTGTTCGTATGAACCTTCGGTGAAATAAACCCTAATGCAGCCCTCATCTATAAAGTACAAATTCGTATCTATTGAATCTGCTTTTTTAATAAATTCCCAACGGTTAAGAAGTAACTCCCTATCCCAGACATCTGCCTCAGACAAACATTGCTTTAATTTTTGAATCGAACTTGACATTGTTGAGTTTAAGTTATCGAGTATAGTTTATTCCTAGTCGATTGTAGCATAACAATACGCTAAATTTACCTCTATATTTCCTTTGATGACTCCCTTGTCAATCCAAAACTATTCTACAACCGTTCCAGATATATACAACCTCAATTCTTCGTCAGAACCTTCAATACCTACATAGATCGACTTCACAAAAAAGTCCATCAAATGTTCCGTGTCAATATCCATTTGTATTTTCATTTTCTCTCCCGGAGCAAGTTTGGTTTTTGGCAATTCACTGGAGAT
This sequence comes from Fluviicola sp., assembly GCA_002733985.1. Taxonomy (GTDB): domain Bacteria; phylum Bacteroidota; class Bacteroidia; order Flavobacteriales_D; family Crocinitomicaceae; genus UBA4466. The sequence goes on from NVXP01000012.1 coordinate 55,123, forward strand.
GCAATCGCATGGAATTCGGATGGATTTGAAATCAACCTCCCTCTCCGAGTCATTCGAAATTTCAAACGTTCCTGTAATGATTTCACCGTGTTTGACTGTTCCTACATCGATTACTGGTTTGACAGTCACCAATGCAAATTCCGTATCGCTTTCCAAATAACTAACGCTTTGAATCTCAATTTTACGTTCAATTGCTGCGGCTCTCGAATAGACTGAGTTTTGAACGTCATTCGGGTTGTCACTTGTCAGTTGATTCGCCGTGTATTCACCAAATGGGACTTGAGAAAACACAACTTTTCCGCCGTTTTCAGCTGTTCCATTCAGGTAAGGAGTAAAAACGCCATTGTCGTATTCTGTCATGTAGTTCACAAGCGAAGCGATTCTTCGTTTTGTCAAGTTCACGTTGTAATCCGTTTTCGCTAGTGGACTGGCAAATCCTTTCACAGTGATGTTGATTTTTGCTCCGCGTTCCAGTTCTTTCATTAACAAGGTTCGAAACAATTCTAAATCCAAAACTCCTTTGTCGACGTATTGAATGAAAAAATCCTCGATGTCTTCTTCTGCCTCATTTGACTTGACACCTGTCAGTCCTTTTGAATATTCTTTTTGATACGTTCCGATCATTGCAGTGTAATCATCGTATGAGTCCATGTAATTCACCCGAGAAGTGGTATCCCGACTTCGTGGATTAGGAACATCATTGTGGAAGTAGAGTGTAACAGGAAGTCGTTTGTTGAGATCAGCAAGTGTTTCTTCTGGAGTTGGTGGAATAATGATCTTTGGTGGTTTCAAGCTAAAAATATCACTACAACAAGTTGGATTTTTACTGAACATCACGCCCAATCGATTCGAGGAAACATAACTCGTATCAGCATCATTGAAATAATAAAGATCATTCGCTGGACTATTCATTGGTTGACCTGCGTTGATGGGTTTTCCAAAACGACCCGAGTATTCAAGATAATAAACGTCATATCCGCCGAAACCGTCGTGCCAAGAAGAGGAAAAGTACAGTCGTTGTTGCTGCTCGTCCCACCATGGAGTCACATCATTGTCCAAACTATTCGCCGATTTCAAAGCGCGTACTTTCCTATATTGATTGCCGTTTCTAATTGCGCTGTAAAATAAATCCAAACCACCTTTTGAATCTTCACGATCGGATGCGAAAATCAAGGTTTCTTGTCCTGCTAGATTTGCAATACACGGCATTGTTGTGTTCGATCCAGGTTCATTGATAATGCTTCCAAGTGAATCTAGTGCGTACCAATCGCCATTTCGAAACTGCGCGACCATAATTTTACAGCGATATTGAAAGTTTTCCTCGGAACACAGACTGAAATAGTAGCGGGATCCGTCAAGAGAAAAAGTGCCATTTCCTGTACTCAATTCCTCCATGAACAAGGATTTAATGCGCTCCGAACTTTCAAAACTAACATCATTTTTTCGACTCCGATAAATAGACGTGCTGTATTCTGGACTATAAACCTCTTCACCTGAATTGATCGAATCTGCTCTTAAACTCGAGAAAATTAGTTCATCGTTGAAAATCCCATGACCGAATTCCGAGTTGACCGTGTTCACAGTTTCGGGTAGCCGATCGAAGTCTCCAATTTCAGTATCAAGAATTGCAGAAGTCGCCCAAATCGTACTCGCTAATTCACGCTTCGATTTCTGGTAGAGATATCCTTTCTTGTTTTTGTAGTATTTTTTCTTCGCGAGTTTGAATGTTTCAATCGCAAGGTCATATTTGCCATTCTGCTTTTGCATCAAGCCTAAATTCAGGAGGCTCGCTGGGTAAAGTTTCCCAGATTCTTTTGCGTAGACTTTGTCGTAATACAATTCTGCGTTGCGATAGTCTTTGTAAGCACGTAATGTTTCCGCATAGTTCCAAAGGATATCAACCGTGTTAGAATCGATGTTAAGTGCTTTCTCATAATACATCAAGGCGTAATAATAATCGCCCTTCTCGTATTGCTTTTTAGCAAAATCGAGGTACTTCGGTAAATTGTTCTGTCCGAAAACGAACGAACTTCCAAAAATTAAGAATGCGACTAAATATAATCTGGACATATTCTGTGAACGATCTTTTTAGGTTTAAAACGAGTCAAAATGTAGCGTACGGACAATTCAAAACCACCACGAAGGCGACTTGCTGGAACTAATTTCGAGAAATTGATATCATAGCTCATACCGACAAACCAATTCTGGTAATCCATTCCAACGGATAGATATGCAGCATCCTTGTTTCGATAGAAAAGTCCACCATAAAGTGCGCGATATTCACCCAAACGATTGATGAGTGTGTATTTAGCCCTCCCGCCAATCATGAATTCTCGGTAAACGCCTTGAACTGAAAATTGCATGCTAGGAAGAATATCCCAATCATAGTTGAGCTTGTAAATTCCTTTTGCAAAAATGTTTATTCGTCGATCGCGTTGAACTTTCGTAGTGAAAAAACCTTGATCCGGTCGGTTGATATTGAAAATGGCGAATCCTCCAGTGAAATTGAACCGTTCGTCCTGATAATATTGATAAATGGTTCCTAACCCGAAGGAGAAATTACTCTTTCTATCCGTGGCAAATGTTTCATTAGTTGATAAGGCTGGATTGAATTGAATCCCATCAAATTGATTATCAAAATAGAATTGATCTGCATTGAGTTGACGGTGATTCATTCCGAAATTTGCTCCGGATCGAAGGGTATGCGTTGAATCACTGGTTAATTTGAGTAAATAGGAGATGTTTGCTTGCAATTCAACGGTACGAAATTGGCCATCTCCGACCACATCATGGAAGAGCATTGCTCCGATTCCTACGTTTCGATTAAACGGCAAGGTCGCGTCGACAGTTGCATTAAACGTATTGAAAGGAATTGTGACACTTCGCCACTGATCTCGGTAATTTCCAACGAAGCGAATATCTCCAATGAATTGTCCAGTGTTTCCAGGGTTCTGATAAATCGGATTGTCATCAAACTGCGACCAATGAATGTCTTGCGCGCACACGATCGAACTCGAAAAGAGAAAGAGCAGAGCTAGAAAGGCAGATGATGCGTTCAAAAGTGTTGATTTAAAGGATCAAGTTACGAAAAATGTGGGTGAACTGTGGTTTGAATGATATCATTCCCGATTGATTTATAACTATTAAGCGATCAAAAACAGCGTTTCCAAATAACACGATTTTTTTCTTTGCGGATTCTAGAGGGATTTTGTGCCCTTTGCGGGAAAAACAATTGTAGAACAAAGGACGTAAAGTTGTACAGGTAATTAACGAAGACTTTTTGCGATACGGTAATACAATGCATCCTCAATCCCTTCACATTCTTCATTTTTGAAATAGCTCAATCCAATTTTCTCCAATACCTTAATTGATCCAATATTTTCTTTCGCTGTGCGTCCAATAATTTCCTTCAGTCCAAATCGCGTGAATCCAATTTCAAGTGATTTTCTTGCTGCTTCGGTCGCATATCCTTGTCCCCAATATTTCCGAAAGAATCGAAAGCCGATATCAACATAATTATTGGTCTTGACGCTGAGTGTTGGCTGATGCATTTTGAGACCACACCAACCGAGAAACTCATTATCACTTTTCCGAATGACTGCCCATCGTCCAAAACCATGTTCAGAATAGTGCGAATAATTTTCAAGAAAATGCTCAGCTTCTGCAACGGATTGAAATGGATCGTCTCCTGTAAATAGCATTACTTCAGGATCGCTATTTAGTTCAAAGAAGTGCAGTGCATCTTGAGCCGTCAACTCACGAAGGATCAACCTGTCAGTTTCGGCAATCATTGTTAGCGAATAATGTATTGAAATGTTCCGCCACCATCACTCAAGAAGAAATCATGGAAATTATCTTTGTCAATGAGGTAATCAACTCCATTTACGGTGAACATCATTTCTTTCAGATTGAAAATCTTCCCTGTTGCACTCGTTTTTGTGTTGATATCGTATGTGTCATTGGAAAGAGTTCCAAATACTAAGGTGCTTTTAGGTCCTAATTTGATAAAAACATTGTCGTCTGAGTTGTTTAAATCCGTATACGGCAATTTGTGCTCCCAGTTCGGGTAATATTCTCGGTTAGATTGGTAGACTTCACCAGCAACTCTAAAAAGAGCTTTTTCTCCTGTCGGATCGTCCAATGAATACTTGATTGAAATTGTTTCATCAGTAGAGTTCGCTAAAATAAAATACTGCTGGACCGAACATCCTGAGAACATTAAGGAAGCAAATAGAAAAGAAAGAAGGTGCCATTTTTTCATGATGACAAGGTAGTGAAAAGTCAGATTAATTCAACTCGCCAAGGTAAAGAAGCAAGAGGATAAGTCCCACGATTAACAGGAGTAAGAACATTTTTGGATCGCGATACAATGGTTTTTTTCCTCGCTTCGTGACCTTTTCATAGTCGTGGTGCAGACGTGAGAAGTCCTTATGACGCTTGATCTGAGCATCCGTAGGATTCAATTCCTTTTTGTCTTTATTTACGGTGAACTTTCTCATTCCTCGTTTTTCCACTGTTTATTAATTCGTTCTAAAATACGATAAGTTCGCATCTTTGCCGTAGCCTCACTCACTGAATATATTTCCGCAATCTCCTTGAAACTCATTTCTTGAAAAAAGCGAAGTTCTACTAAATCAAGTTGATTCTCATCTAACCCGTTCAGCATTTCGATAAGCCTTTCTTGGTCGTCCATCGACATGTGCGAGCTGAAAATTTCTGCTTCTGCTGCTACTTCTTGGATTCTACTTTCATCGATCGCAACGGAACAATTCTTCTTTTGCTGACGAAAGTACAGCGACACTTCATTTTGTGCAATACGGTACAGCCAACTGCTGAAGGGAAAGCCACGGTCCTCGTATTTCTCCATATTCGCCATTGCTTTGATGAAGGTTTGCTGGGTTAAATCTCCTGCAGTATCTTCATCTCCGCCTAGGCGCTTAAATACAAAACGAAAAATTTGCTCGAAATATTGATCATACAATACACCAAAGTACTTCCGATCCTTCTTTGCCAAAGCAATGATCTCGGGTTCACTCAATTGTTTGATATTTCGTTTACTCTTCAAAGAAGCTTCGTTTCGTGTGTAATGTAAGAAGAAAGAAAAGTAACAAGTTGAAATCAATTATTAATTGTCACTAAAACTTCACTCATAAAAAAATGAGTTTTTATCGGTACTGAACAAAAATTAGAGGCGAATTAAGGAGTGCTCAAGGACACAGGAATTATTTTTCCATTCATCCATTGTTGACCGTTCAAAGCGAAATCAACGATATATTCTGCCATTTTTGCGGCACTCACTGGAGCAACATATCCTGGGAAGGCCGCTTCTAACATTTCTGTTTGAGCTGCACCTAAACACAAGCAATTCATTTTGATATACGTTTCCTTAAATTCTTCCGCGAACAACTCAGTGTAGCTACACAATGCTGCTTTTGATGTCGAATAAGCCGTTAAGCCTGGGAATTTAACCGAACCTTGAAATCCACCAATTGAACTGATGTTAACAATATGTGATTCAGTCATTTTAGGAAGAGCTGCTTGAACAGTTTCCATCACACCAATCACATTCACCTGATAACTTGAGGTGAGATCGTGATGCGTGAGTTGATCGAATGGTTTGTTAACGAGCAACCCTGCATTATTGATCAGAATATCGATTCGTTCAAATTTTTCAAAGATTTCTGTACAGCGCTCGCGGACATTTGTGTCTTCTAAATCCAAGGCAACACAAGAAACATTCGAGTACTTATTGAAATTACTCTTCATCTTACCTAAATTTCTTCCAAGAGCGAGAATTTCATACGATGAATTAGTTGCGAGAAGATCAACGATTGCTTTCCCGATTCCTCTGCTTGTACCAACTACTACAATTTTTTTAGTCATCGTAAGTGATTTTAAGAACTTCACTTGCTGGATGAGATTGACACGTTAAAATGTATCCATCCTCAACCTCTGCGTCTGTGAGTGAATAATTAACAGACATTATTGCATTTCCTTCAATGATTTTTGCCTTGCACGTACAACAAACGCCACCTTTGCATGAATATGGAGCGTCGAATCCTACTTTGTTTACTTTTTCTAAAATAGACAGTCCTTTAGCATCAAGATCGAACGAAACTGTATCGTCATCTAAGATCACCGTTACCTTGCTTGTACCAGAAAAGGAACCTCCAGCATTGCCAGTTGTCTTTGATCCAAGAATAGTCGGAGTAGTGAATAATTCGTAGAATACTTTATCCTCGCTTACACCAAATGTTTTCAAAACTTCAACGATATCAACAATCATTGATTCTGGTCCACAGATGAAAAACCCGTCTGATTTCAAGATTTCAAGATCCTTCTTAATCGCTTGTGTAAATGATTCTTTATTGATTCGACTATTTACACAGTTATCTGCCGCCTCACCACTTAAGAAATGAGTCGTTTTTGTATGATCCAATTTTGAGATAGCCTCATTGAAAATGATTTGTTTCTTTGAACGAGACCCATAGAATAAATTGATTCGAACATCTGATGATTCGGCTGCTTTCGCCATTGACATGATTGGTGTAATTCCAGATCCTACTGCAATAGCAACAATGTTTTTAGCTTCTTTTGGTCGAACAAAATTCCCTTCTGGTGCCGAAACGTAAATAGAATCTCCAACAGCTGAAGTTTGATTGAACCAAGTAGAGACTTTTCCACTTTCCACTTGTTTTACTGCAACAGCCAAGTTTTCTTGCGGTCCTGAACAGATCGAGTAGGAGCGGCGCTCTTCGTTACCATTTATTGTGATTGCAAAATTCACATATTGACCTGGTGTGAATTTGAAATATGACTGAGTTTCTTTCGCAATTTCAAATGAAACCTCTACAGTGTCGTCAGTCAACTTCGTGATTGCAGCAATTGTCAATTCGTAAAATCCCTTTGGAGTTTTTGTTTTTCCTCCTTTACCAAATAGTTTTTTAAACAAAATAATTCGATTTAATCATCAAACGACACCACGAGCTTGTCACTCATTGGGTGGGATTGACATGTTAATATATAACCGGCAGCAACTTCGTCTGGTTCTAACGCGTAATTTACGTCCATTCGAGCTTCGCCTTCAATAATTCTAGCTTTACAAGTACAGCAAACACCTCCTTTACATGCGTACGGCAAATCTGCTCCCGCTTTTGTTGCTGCATCAAGAATATTTTCTCCATCAGATTCCAAATAAATATCGAATCGATCTCCATCTAGGATTACTGAAACGTTTGATTCAATCTTCGGACCTTCGTACTTTTCAACAGGTTCTCTTTTTTCCGCACCTGGAGATGTGAACAATTCAAAATGTACTGTTTTTGGATCAAGTCCATTCTCAAAAAGACTTTCTTTTACGTCCAAAATCATTTGTTCTGGACCACAGATATAAACTGCTTCGGGAACATCAGTTTCCAAAAACGACTTAAACAGTTGATTTGTCTTTTCAACATCAATCCGACCTTTCAGTAATGGTATACCCAAATTTTCTCGCGAAAGAATGTGGACCAATCGAAGTCGATCCATGTAATCATTTTTCAAGCCCTCAACTTCTTCACGGAAGATAATCGAGGCAATCGTTTTGTTACCATAGAAAAGAGTAACATCCGAATCTGGTTCTTGCGTTAAGATCGTCTTTGCAATAGATAATATAGGAGTGATTCCCGACCCTGCCGCAAAAAGTGTAATTGATCGTTTGTTACTTTGCTCAGGTGCAATGGAAAAGTTCCCCATTGGCGTCATGACGTCTAATTTGTCACCTGCTTTTAAGACTTCATTCGCGTAAGTCGAAAATTTACCTTCCTCAACTTGCTTCACTGCAACGCGCCACTCATTCTCATGCGGAGAAGAACAAAGCGAATACGATCGCCTAACGTCTTCACCATCAATCAGTGCGCGTAAAGTCAAGTACTGACCAGATAAATAGTCATACGATTCCTTTAAATCAGCTGGAACTTCAAATGCGATTGAAACTGAATCTTCGGTTTCTTGTCGTACTTCTTTAACCGTTAATTCGTGAAATTTTGGAGTCATATTGGATATTATTTGCGCCCAAATTTACGGAAATTTCAGTAGATATTGTAGCGAACTGCTCATCAAATCGATACTACTGTGTGAAGCGCACCTGAGGCCATCTTTTTGAAGCTATAATAAAAGCAGATTCAGTGAAGTTTGAAGCTCGTTCGAGATGATTTGATTATCTTTATTGGACTTTTGATTCTTACAATTATGAAACACTCATTCAAGTTCTTATTTATCACAGTTCTTTTCTTAGGACTCGTTTCTTGTTCATCAGGAACAACTGACGGACCAAGGGAAATGGAAGGTTTAGGAGATGAAGTTCCTACATTAAAGAAAACGGATTTGGGTCCTGTAGAGATCACTATTGATAAACTCGTAGGGACTTGGAAGTATGCAGAAGTTCGCACGAGCGTTGATCAAGAAGGTGTAGCCCCAATGGGTGAAATATTGTTAGGGATTACAGATAAACACACTTTATCATTTGCGACTGAAGGTGTAGAGGAATTGAAGAGAAACCTGATCGGAGTTCCTTCAAGCTTTGAAATTCGAGACAATAAGTTGTGCGCCGTGGACATGTCGGCGGATATCGATTTTAAGCTCAACTTCAAAAGTAAGGAAGTATCGTGTTATCTATTAAATGAAAATGAAATGATTCTTGAGAAGGGCAATGAGAATAGTCCGATGATGATTTACTTGTATTACACACGTATTGATTAAGATTTCAGGAACCATTTTCGTAAATTTGCATTATAACTTCAGCTATGGCAGAACTTAATATAAAAGAATTGGAACGTCGTTTTCAAGAGAAGATTGATAATGATCAGAAAATTGAGCCGAACGATTGGATGCCTGAGCGCTATCGTAAAACATTGATACGTCAAATTTCGCAGCATGCGCATTCTGAAATAGTCGGAATGCTTCCTGAAGGAAATTGGATTACACGAGCACCAAACCTGAGAAGAAAGGCAGTGTTATTGGCGAAAGTTCAAGATGAAGCAGGACATGGACTTTATTTATACAGTGCAACTGAAACACTTGGTGCCGATCGCGAAGAAACAATTGATGATCTACATTCTGGAAAGGCAAAGTATTCGTCGATTTTCAATTACCCAACATTGACTTGGGCCGATATGGGCGCAGTTGGATGGTTAGTTGATGGTGCAGCAATTATGAATCAAGTTCCATTGTGTCGTTGTTCATATGGACCTTATGCGAGAGCGATGGTACGTGTGTGTAAAGAGGAATCTTTTCATCAACGACAAGGTTTTGAGATCATGATGACCTTGGCAAAAGGAACTCCAGAGCAAAAAGCAATGGCTCAAGATGCTCTGAATCGTTTTTGGTGGCCTTCATTGATGATGTTTGGACCTCCTGATGAAGATTCTAAGCATACTGCTCAGTCGATGGCTTGGAAGATTAAGAGAAGTACAAACGATGAGTTGCGCCAGCAAATGGTTGATATCACTGTTCCTCAGGCAGAAATGCTCGGATTAACGATTCCGGATAAAGATTTGAAGTGGAACGAAGAAACAAAACAATACGATTTCGGAGAAATTGACTGGAATGAGTTTTGGAATGTGGTAAAAGGAAATGGACCTTGTAATAAGGAACGTCTCGATGCACGAAGAAAAGCGAAAGAAAATGGTGAATGGGTGCGCGAAGCAGCAAATGCTTATGCAGCGAAGCAAAAAATGAAAAAAGCATCCTAATCAATATAATATTTTAAGAAAATGGCAAATAGTGAATGGCCTCTTTGGGAGGTTTTTATCAGAAGTAAACAAGGATTGAGTCACAAACATGTTGGGAGTTTACGTGCTCCAGACGCTGAAATGGCGGTTGATAATGCACGTGATGTTTACACAAGACGTTCTGAAGGGATTAGTATTTGGGTGGTAGAATCGAATGAAATTCACGCGTCACATCCTATTGATGCTGATTCTTTATTTGAACCAGCTCATTCGAAAGTATACCGTCACCCGACTTTTTATGATGTTCCTGATGGAATTTCTCACATGTAATCAATACGCAAAATGAATACATTGTTTGAATATTTAGTTCGCCTCGGCGATGATAGTTTGATTTTAGGACACCGTCTTTCAGAATGGTGTGGTCATGGACCAATTCTTGAAGAAGATATTGCAATGACAAATATCGCATTGGATCTAGTTGGACAAGCTACTTCCATTTTTAAATATGCTGGAGAAGTTGAAGATAAAGGTCGGAATGAAGACGATATTGCATTTTTGAGATTCGATAAGGACTATAAAAATGCATTATTGGTTGAACAACCAAATGAGGATTTTGGTGTGACGATGATGCGTCAGTTTCTATTCGATGCGTTTAGAAAACCACTTTTTGAACAGCTAACAAAGTCATCCGATAAGCATCTGGCGGCAATTGCTGAAAAGTCATTGAAAGAAACGAAGTATCACTTAAAGCATTCAGCCGAATGGGTGATTCGCTTGGGAGATGGAACTGAAGAGTCTCATGGTCGTGTACAAGATGCATTAAACACCTTGTGGAGATACACGGATGAATTGTTTTTCTCGAATGAGGTTGATGCTGATTTACGATCAAAAGGGATTGTTTTTTCTAGCGAAGAATTGAAGGCAACTTGGAGTGAAATGGTAAAAGAAGTACTCGCTCAAGCCACACTTTCGATTCCTGATAATGGTTGGCAACACGATGGTGGTAGAAAAGGTCTACACTCAGAACATCTCGGTTATATTTTGGCTGAATTGCAATACATGCAACGAGCATATCCTGGAATGGAATGGTAAATAAAGAGCGCATCTGGGATTTAATGGAGGAAGTCTTCGACCCTGAAGTGCCTGTTCTAACAATCATGGATCTTGGTATCGTTCGCGATGTTGTTCAAATCGATGATTATTGGAAAATATCAATCACTCCAACTTACTCTGGATGTCCTGCGATGAAGACGATCGAAGATGACATCATTGAAAAATTGGGTGAATACGGAATTGAAAATGTTTCAGTTGAGCTTGTTTTATCTCCTGCTTGGACAACAGATTGGTTAACAGAATCTGGAAAAAAGAAACTCAAGGAGTATGGAATTGCCCCCCCTGTTGATGAAGTAGATAAAAGCGTGCTTTTTGCTGACCCACCAATAGTTCCTTGTCCAAGGTGCGATTCTAAAAACACGAAAATGATTAGTCAGTTTGGGAGTACTGCGTGCAAAGCGCATTATCAATGTCAAGAGTGTTTGGAGCCCTTTGATTATTTCAAATGTTTGAAGTAGTACCTTGAATTTCTAGATTGAGTATTTAGCCGCTATTTCATTGGATTGATTACTTTTAAGCAGAATTAATCAACCTACACAATGAAAAAATCCATTTATATCTTCAGCCTTCTTGCTCTCAGTTTAACGTTAAATTCATGCTTTTCTACTTCAGGCGAAAGTACGCTCGATAAGTTAATCGCACCTACTGTGGAATACGATGTTGTGAAAATTCAGGATTTGTACTCAATGAGAATCCCTACATTCATGACTGTTTCTACACAGCTTCAAGAGGATGCTTCATTGCAATACAATAACCCTTTCAAGGAGAAATACATTACCGTTCTCGACGAAGAAAGAGAAGAAATAATGTCTTTCATGAACGATTATGGTGTTTACGATGAATCAAAATCGCAATTGGAAAACTATGTCGACACGAGATTGAGCTACCTTACTGAAAGTGGAATCTCAGTAACAAATCAAACAGAGCTTAAAAGTAAAATGATCAACGGGCGCAAAGCGTATTCAATTGTTATTGATGCAAATGTGCCTGACATAGATCAAGATATTACTTATTTCTTTACGTATTTAGAAGGGAAGGATCATTTTTATATGATTAGTTCATGGACACTTTATGATCGAAAAGATGGCTATAAAGAAGAGGTTGAGACCATGGTGAAATCATTCAAAGAATTGTAATATTTAGTTTTCAAAAGAACATTAAAAAGACTGCTTGGATTCGTTCAAGTGGTCTTTTTCTTTTAAAGGGCTAATTTGTTTATTACTGACCCCTTAAGCGATGAAATAGATCACTTCTATGTGAAGTGATAATAAACTTTAAAAGAAGTTGTCTAACACCTCATTCGAACTTTTAATTGCTCGTTCGTACTTCTTGTGGCGAATGCTTGCTGTGGCATACTTAAAATAGTAAGCAAACATAAATGTGACAACAATTCGTATCGCAGCGATGAAAAAAGTGTCTAAGTATATACCGGACAAAAACAAGTCGGACAAGTAATAAAGCGTAAAGAGGGAGTACCATGATGCACCCATAAAAAATGCCCAACTGTATCCACGTTGAATCAATATTGCAGTGGACGTATATATTGCAATACTTAAGATGTTAACGAAAGTAACTATTATGGCAAGGAATGCTCCGTACCACTGTGAAAGACTAACTCCTTCGTAGATCGCACCAAGAATTGACATTGCTGAGAGTACCCAGAAAATTGGGGATGCAGACTTCAGCTCTTTGGTCGGGTAAGACACATTCACAGGGCTATGATACCCACCTACAATAAGATTAATTGCAATTGGTTTTTCCGATAACTTGAGCTCGATTACCCCAAGCTCAGGATCGTTTAACTTCACTCCTTTCATCAATTTACCAGCACCTTGAATTTTAGAGATAACCCGGTCATTATAGGATAGATTGACCCTTTTGTAGCCACGCTCCCATTGAATGACAATATGTTCATTTGGGAATTGAAGTAGGGGGTACTTTTTTTGGAAATCCATGAATGCAGCGGCTGTGAATAATTGGTGGGAAACAAAAAAGCGCACCCTCAAGTGAAGGTGCGCCATAAATATATTCTTATTATCCTAAGTAAGGATACTTGTAATCAGATGCCGGTACAAATGTTTCTTTAATTGTACGAGCTGAAGTCCAACGTAATAAATTCATTGGTGCGCCAGCTTTATCATTCGTTCCAGAACCACGAGCTCCTCCAAACGGTTGTTGACCAACGACTGCTCCAGTAGGTTTGTCATTGATGTAGAAATTACCTGCTGCATATTCCAATTTCTTAATTGCTATGTTTACAGCGTATCGATCGGTACTAATGATAGATCCAGTTAAGGCATAATCAGAAGTGCTATCAACTAAATCCAATGTAGCTTCAAAGTCATCAGCTTCATAAACGTAGATAGTTAAGACTGGGCCAAAAATTTCTTCGCACATCGTTCTGAACTTTGGATTGGACGTAACAACAACTGTTGGCTCAATAAAGTAACCAACAGATTTATCGTAACCACCACCCACAATAATTTCTGAATCTGATTGAGTTTTCACGAAATCTATGAATCCAGCAATTTTGTCAAAAGCGCGTTCGTCAATTACTGCGTTAATGAAATTCGAAGAATCTTCAGGAGATCCCATCTTAAATTCAGAAACTTGACGAATGATTTCTTTTTTAACATCTCCCCAAAGATTTGAAGGGATATATGCTCTTGAAGCGGCTGAACATTTTTGTCCTTGGAATTCAAATGATCCTCGAGTACATGCAGTTGCAACTTGAAGCGCATTTGCTGATTTGTGAACCATGATGAAATCCTTTCCTCCAGTTTCACCAACAATTCGAGGGTAGCTTTTAAACATTTCAATGTTCGCACCGATTTCTTTCCATAAATGACGGAAAACACCAGTAGATCCTGTGAAGTGCAATCCAGCGAAATCTCTGTGTTTGAAAATAATATCTCCAGCTACTGGTCCATCAACTGTAATCATATTGATTACGCCATCAGGTACACCAGCCTCAGCAAATAATTCCATGATCACTTGAGCTGAATACATTTGTGATTCAGCTGGCTTCCAAACAACGACATTACCCATCATTGCTGGGGCCGCGCAAAGATTCGCACAGATAGATGTGAAATTGAATGGAGTAATTGCAAAGATGAATCCTTCGAGTGGACGATATTCCAATCGGTTCCACATTCCTGGAAGAGATTCAGGTTGTTGACGATAGATTTCAGTCATATATTGAACGTTGAATCTAAAGAAGTCAATTAGTTCACAAGCAGCATCAATTTCCGCTTGCATAACATTCTTCGATTGTGCCAACATTGTTGAAGCATTCATTTTGTCTCTGAATGGACCAGCAAGTAAATCTGCAGCTCTCAAAAAGATTGCAGCACGCTGTTCCCATGGTAAGTTTGCCCATTCTTCACGAGCACCCATCGCAGCATTGATAGCGTCATTAACGTGTTCTGAAGTTCCATAGTTAAAATGACCAAGAATCTTTTGATGATCATGAGGAGGTGACATTGGACGTTTATCGTTAGTGCGTACTTCTTTTCCATTAATGTACATAGGTACATCAATTGACGCTTGATTATACATCTCTTTATATTTACCAATAAGGTTCGTATGCTCCGCTGTTCCTGGTGCATAAGGTTTTACTGGTTCATTTACCGGAGTGGGTACTTGAAATAGTGCGTTTGCCATATTCTTCTGTTTTCTTTCTTGCAAAAGTAACCATTGTTATTTAGAAGAACAATCATAGATTTCCTAAGAGTAAATGCATTAGGAAGAGAATAGATATGAAATTCTTTTAGTATTATTAGCTTATATACTAACCACTTAGTTGATGAAGATAAGATTCAGTAATTTATTCTTGTACATAGTTTTCGTGTTTTTGGGTATGAACTTGTCTGCTCAAGATTTTTCGTTTTCCGAATTTGAAAATGAAAAGGATTCGTCAAAA
>NVXP01000013.1 GCA_002733985.1 Fluviicola sp.
CAGGTCGCTTTGGCGGTTATGGCAACATGGTCGAAATTGATCATGGTAATGGATTCTCGACCCGTTTTGCCCATCTGAGCCGCGTTCTGGTACGCGACGGTCAACAGGTTGCCGCGGGAGTCATTGTCGGCGAGGCAGGAAGTTCCGGACGTTCCACCGGCAGTCATCTGCACTATGAAGTCCGCGAAAACGGCCGGGCGATCAATCCGGTCAATTTCCTCAAGGCAGGCAAACAGATAGAACCATTGCTCATTTAACCCATTTCAGGAAAACACCTTTGTCGTTCATGACGGTACTTCCTGTATCATCCTCGATCCGGGATGTGTTGATCGTTCCGAGCAAGAATATTTGGTGAATTACATCGATTCAAACCAATTGACTCCTGTTGCTGTTTTACTAACTCATGCTCACCTTGATCATATCGCAGGACTCGACTTCGTTAATCGTAAATATGGTGTGGATGTTTACCTTCACGAGGACGACTTATCTACATTTAGAGGGTCACCTATCGCTGCGAGTTTGTATGGGTTTACGCAATATGTACAACCTGAAGAGCCCAACAAATTATTGAAAGGAAATGAGCATTTGGTCTTTGGAAACATGGAATTTGACGTATTAAATACCCCAGGGCATTCGATAGGTCACGTTGTTTTTCACAATAAGAAAGACGGATATGTACTCAATGGAGATGTAATTATGCGTGGTAGTCATGGACGAACTGATTTGCCCGGTGGAGATTATTCTATGCTTAAACGATCGATTATCGGGACGATGTTTGAATTGCCAGAAGATACAATCATATACTGTGGACATGGACCCGAGACAACAGTTGAAGTCGAAAAGCAAATAAATCCTATTCTGCATTTCTAAGAATTGAATTAAATCTTTTGGACCAACCGAATAGAACTTCTCTACGTTCTGATTTTAGCTAACTTTATCCTATGCGCATTGCTGTCAATACTCGATTCTTGCTTCCCACGAAAATGGAAGGGTTTGGATGGTACACCTATGAAATTGTGAAGCGTTTGGTTGAAAATCATCCAGAGCATGAATTCATCTTTTTCTTTGATCGCGCTTTTGATAAACGATTTATTTTTGGATCGAACGTCACCCCAGTTGTATTACCCCCTCCAGCTCGACATCCCATTTTGTTTCGAATTTGGTTCAACTACTCGGTAAAACGTGCACTCAAGAAATACGACATTGATATTTTCTTCTCTCCAGATGGCTTTCTTTCGCTGAAAACGAATGTGCCACAAGTTGGAGTGATACACGACATCAATTTTGAACATCATCCAGAAGATATTCCTTCTTCGGCTCGGAATTATTTGAAGAAGTACTTTCCCAAATTCGCAAGAAAGGCAACGCATCTTTTAACTGTTTCCAACTACTCGAAACAAGATATTTGCAAAACATATAACATTGATCCATCAAAAGTAACCGTTTCATGGAATGGCGCGTCAGATGTTTTCCAAGCAATTCCAGCAGATGAAAAAGTGCTCGTTCAAAAACAATTTTCGAATGGGAAAAAGTACTTGTTATTCGTCGGAGCATTGCATCCTCGGAAAAATCTAAAACGACTGATTGCAGCCTATAGTAATTTGCTTACTTCAGATCCTGAATTCGATTACGAGTTAGTGATTGTTGGAGAAGCTTTGTGGAAGCGATCTGGTTACGATCTTGAAATTAACGAACACACAAAATCGCACATTCATTTCACTGGACACTTATCCTTGCAAGATCTCGCACGCGTTATGGCTTCTGCAACCATCTTCACCTTTGTTCCATATTTTGAAGGATTTGGAATTCCATTGCTTGAAGCAATGCGCTGTGGAACGCCTGTTCTTTCTGGGAACTTAACTTCACTTCCAGAAGTTGCCGGAGATGCCGCTTTGTATTGTGATCCTCTCGATGTAGAAGATATTACACAGAAACTTAGGGAACTTTGTTCGAATGAAGCTCTTCGTGACGAACTATCGAAAAAAGGATTGAAAAGAAGCCAATTGTTCTCTTGGGATAAATCAGCTGAAACTGTCTGGAATGTGCTCGAAAAGATTGCTCGGAGCTAAGCCCCGTAGTAAGGAGAAATCATGAAGTAGACAACTACTCCACTCACCGCAACAAATAACCAAATTGGAAATGCAAAACGCGTCCATTTTTTGTGACGTTTGAAATCACCCGTCCAAGCCCAAAGGTATGACAGCAAAACAAGTGGAATTACTACAACACTTAAGACAATGTGCGTGATCAACAATGGATAGTAAATCATTCCTGAGTCTCCAAGGTATGGTGTTGCATCAGAAGTGATGTGATACGCGATATAACAAGCTAAAAACGCTAAGGAAAGAACAAGACTTGTCCGCATCAAGAGTCGGTGCAAACGCATGTTCTTTTGTTTGATCGCAACGAGAGCAAATACGAGAAGTACAGCAGTCACTCCATTCAACGCAGCATAAATCGGTGGAAGAACTGATAAATCCACTCCTTCAATTCGAATAGAAAACAATGCTGCTACTGCAATAGGGATAACAATTGAAACGATATAAATCAGCTTCTTTGCTTTCGCAATTTTACTTTGATCCATCAACTCCATACTCATACTTCAATAATTTTCTAAGGTCTTTTTCCAAACGATCTACATCTTTCGTATCCGTTCCGATATAAACCCCGCGTACGATTCCTTCTTTATCTACTAAGGTGAATGCTGGCGAGTGAGCATATCCTCCTGCAGCTTCTTCATCAGATGCTACATGAACGAGAAATGACTTCACTCCTAACTCATGTGTTTCCGCTTCATCTCCAGTAAGGAATTGCCAATTATTGGCTGTGATACCGTGATGTTTGATGTATCGACGGAGCATTGTTGGTTGATCGTAGCTTGGATTAATAGAAAATGAAATGAACTGTAGATCATTTTCAAGGTCTTTGGTCATGGCTTGCAGACGTTTCATCTGCGTGGTCATGGTTGGACAAATCGTTGGACATGTACTAAAGAAGAAATCCGCGACCCAAATTTTGCCTTTCATCGATTCTGCCGTCACTTCAGTAGAATCTTGATTCAAATAAGTAAACGCTGGAATTGTTGGGTAGATTGTATCTTCTACTTCTACCCCATCCACTGTTTTGTACTCGATGTCGTATTGACCAATTAATGGAAGCACGCGTACTTTCTTATCTTCCCCACATGCTGTGAAAATAACAAGTGCCACAGCGATCATCCAAATTCCCTGGAAATTTCTCATTTGCCTCTTCTCTCTTCTTTTTGTGCTTTGTCGTAGACCTTTTGAAGGAGCGCAACGTGTTCTTTCATTCTACGCACCATGCCTTCAGAATCACCAGGAAGAACCATTCTGAGATGATTATCCTTATCTGCGAGGAGCATTAATTGTTGATATCCTTCACCACCAAATTTATCATCACCTGTCTGCAACAAAGTCTGGTTATTGTTTTGCATGTCATAGATTTGTCTTGAATCTCCTGAAGCAACATACCACATATCTGGATCGTATCCTGCAACACGATCTTTCATCATATCTGCCACCAGCTGAACATCTTCAACCGGGTTTCCTTTTCCATCTGTAACGAAAGAAATAATTCGAACCGAACCGAGCTTTTTCTTACTAGAACGAACGTTTTGGAAAATATGTTGATCGACATGCCAGAAAGAAATACTACAACTGTCTGGGCATTTCAGCTGGAGTATATTGATCAAAACAACATTGTCCTTGAAATCCTTTGACGTGAACTTTTTCCCTCTTGCATCCGTGAAGGAATAATCATAAAGTTGTCCATAATCATTTGGGACTTTGAACTTATGCTCGCAACTACGTGCGCCAACAAGTGCAATTATGATCAAAAAAATAGCCGGTCCAAATAAAAGCGATAGTGCGAGTACAGCTTTCATTCGTCCGGCAGATTCTTTACGTGCCATATAGTATAGCGTTATGCTCCTCCGTACAAGGCCCAAACGTTTCCGACGGATGTTCCTTCATATAGAGCAATGAATATTAAATAAGCAATAAACATGAAATACGGAACAAGAATTACATACTTCATGGTTTTACGTTCTTCTCCAAGGTGCATAAACACCAAAACGATGTAACCAGCTTTCAAAAGTGTCAAGCCAATGAAAAGCCATTTAACAGCTTGCCAGTAATCTGAACTTTGCTTAATCGTTGATCCAATTACAACTTCAAAAAATGTAATTGCTGTAAGAATGGCCGTTACTTGCCAAATTTTCTTTCGGATTTTCTTTCCTTTTTCCTCACTGTGATGAGCATCCAATGAGTATTCTATAACATCGTCTCTTAACATAATGCTGTATATTTTCTAATTAAACTAGGTAGAAGAAGGTAAATACGAATACCCAAACAAGATCGACAAAGTGCCAGTACAATCCAGTTTTCTCAACCATTTCGTAATGTCCACGTTTGTGATATACTCCTCTAATAACTCCTAAACAAATAATAATGTTGATCATTACTCCTGTGAATACGTGGAATCCGTGGAAACCAGTAATGAAGAAGAAGAACTGACCGTACTGTTTCGGACCGTATTCGTTTTGTTCCAAATTCGCTCCGTAGATCACGCGTCCTTTAGTACCAGAATTTACAACCTTGTTGTATAAATCAGCTGCAAGGTTATGATCATCAATGTGCTTTCCAATTTTGTATTTGCCGCCATCGGTTTTGATCATCAACTCCATGTGCTCGTTGTCCTTTTTCGAAATATTCGCTTTAGAACCATCGTGGAGTGTGATTACACCGTTCTTCACATGACCTTCAGCGATTGCGTGACGGTACTCGTGATCAAGGTCCATATCATCCGAAGTGATTTGATGACCAACTTTGTGGTGCTTTCCTGCTTCAAAGATTGTAAAGTTCTCTACTTCTCCGAAGTGTCCTTTTACAATTGCCATTGAACCATCGGCCATTTCAATTTTCCCGAACTCTGAACCGTGAATGAAGTGAGACCACTCCCATGCTTGCGAACCAACGAAGAAAAACCCTCCAATGATTGTTGCAACCATCCATTTCACAACTCCTTTTTTGTCCATTCTATGACCGGCCTCAACCGCTAATACCATCGTTACCGACGATATAATCAAGATAAATGTCATCAATGCAACATAAATCAATGGGTACCCGTGTCCTAAAAACGGTAACGAATTAAATGTTTCCTCACCAATCGGCCAAGCATCCTGACAACTATGTCGTGTGAATCCATAAGCGATTAGTAATCCTCCAAACGTCAGAGCATCTGACACAAGGAAGAACCACATCATTAGTTTACCGTAACTTGTGCTAAATGGAGATATTTTTCCACCCCATAAAGTTTTGGAATCTATCTGTTTTGAAGCATGTCCTGCCATCCTGAAAATTTTTTATGCAAGTTTAATGAATAAAAAGCAAAAATAGTAACAAAACGATCCACAATAGACCTAAAAAATGCCAGAAGACCCCTGTCATTTGAAGACGCACTGTGTTGTTTGCGTTTATTTTACCTGAAAATGAGAAGATTACAGCTCTCAATAGAAAAAGTACCGTTACGATCACATGAAGTAAATGTGCCATCGTAATAATATATAAAAACGAAGATGCGGTATCGTAGGATTCCATTGACTTTACCTGAAGGTATGGATCCAATTTTGCGCCCTGGTATATGAGTTCTCGATTCTCATATTCCAACTCTTTTCCTTTGTAATACACATGAAAGTCCTCACCCATCTTACCACGAACGTAGAAGTCACCACGCCCGTCACATATGTTTACCGCTAATTTGTAGAGCCGTTCGGCATCTAAGTAGAGTAATTCTTCTCCCTTTGAAGTGATGAGATGACTGTCTTTAAATTCCAATTCACGGTTTTTGAAGAGTATTTTGTACTTCCCATATTCCTTGACATCGAAAATCATTTTATTGTCTGGCTTCGTGAATTGAACCATGAATGATTGCAAATCCTTCATTTCATTATCACTCAACTTTTCCCCACTAAGGAAGTAATCATTCCCGTTTACTTCGATGTATTTTCCGTCTTTTTCAATCTCGAAATAATCTCCATATCGACCATCGGTTACCAGAATACGATTAAAACTAAAGTGAACCCCGTTATCTACAAGTTGTCCGTAACCTTTGAATTGAAAATACACGAAGCCCATACCGAGGATGAATGTAATTCCCATCATCGTTTTAAGTCCTTTCACGTTGCCCCCTTTAGCAAATTTGGATGCAAGAAGTAAGGTTAAGCTACTGATCGCGATTAAGGTTGTACTAACCCAAAAGGCAGTTGGAAATGGCACCTTCAACCAAAATGAATCACCCATACTTACCACGTAAGCGGAGATCAAACCAGCAAAGAACATAACTACACTAAAAATCCCAACGTAAACGAGGTTGAGTTTAGCTTTTCCCATTTGCTCTTTATTTCCGTCTGGGTGATCCGTTTGTTCTTTATTTCCTTCAGTATAATCTGTTTCTTCTTTCATAACGCTTGAATTAAGTACATGAATTCATCAGTCCGATCAAAAACATACAGAAATTGAATGACTGGTAGGTATAAAAATGATGCAAACATTACCTTTCGTGCGTCTTTATCTTCACAAGAGAGGAATAGTTTATAGGAGTACAAGAAAAATGCCCCTCCCAAGATTGTAGCAAGAATCACGGATACTAATCCCGTCCAACCGAGCAACCAAGGCATCAAACTAAATGGAATTAATAGTAAGGCATATAATGCAATTTGAAATGCTGAATTTTTCGATTTCCCTTTTTTCGAAGGTAGCAGTGAAAACCCACCTGCTTTG
This sequence comes from Fluviicola sp., assembly GCA_002733985.1. Lineage (GTDB taxonomy): Bacteria > Bacteroidota > Bacteroidia > Flavobacteriales_D > Crocinitomicaceae > UBA4466. The sequence goes on from NVXP01000013.1 coordinate 6,801, forward strand.
TAATCATCGTAAGCTACCCAAGCAATTGCCCAAAAGTGAGGGAATTGCCAAGTAAATTGAACGAAGAATAGAACCCCTGGAATAATGTCGAAGCTATTTGTGTGAGCAATCGCTCCCAACATTGGCGGTATTGCTCCCGGAAATGCACCGACAAAAACTGCCCATGGTGTCTTCCGTTTCAGTGGCGTGTAAATAAACACATAGGAAACGAATGCGGCCAAGCCAAGCAATGCTGATGACAAATTGAGCATGTATAACATTGCCGTTCCGATGACAAGACAAATAATTACAACGATATATGCTTCCTTGACGGACATTTGACCTTGCGGAAGCGGACGTTTTGCAGTACGCTTCATCAGTTTGTCAAGTTCACGTTCCCAAATTTGATTTGAGCCGTTAGAAGCTGCTGTAACGAGCGTTCCTCCTACTAATAAATAAAGAATTGCCTTCCAATCGGAACCGCCAACGAACAAATACCCAGAAAGAGCTGAGATTACGACTAATGCTGACAAACGGAACTTCGTAAAAACCAAATATGATTTTGCCTTACTCGGAGCTTTGTCAATATGCTGTGTCTTGTCCATGAAGGTGTTTTGCGCCACAAAAGTAGTCAATTTTTAGACTCCTGCATTGGTTTTATGGATTTGTTTAGTCGAAGAAAGACATTAAACTTCGAGACAAAAGGCTAACACGGTCGGGATGTAGGAAATTATAGCTTGTACGAAGGTCAGGTTATCTGATTACAAGGGTTTTATTCTTTCCACTGATGGAATAATTTAAGCGCTGAGGGCACAAACTGCCTCACCGCGAAAAGTTGGATTGGCCTGGTCGTTGGATTAGGCTAGAGAAGAAAGACAGACCACAAGGAATGCCCAAAATCCTATCAGTTGGAGTAAGCACAAAAAAAAGGAACTGAATCAGCTGATTCAGTTCCTTTCGTATATTTTCAATAATAAATTGTCTTAGATAATCAACATTGCGTCACCGTACGAGTAAAATTTGTACTTGTCTTTGATCGCTTGTTGGTATGCATCCATCATTAAGTCGTGTCCTCCAAAAGCTGAAATCATCATCAACAATGTCGATAGTGGCGTGTGGAAGTTGGTAATTAATGCGTCAGCGATACTGAAATCGTAAGGTGGGAAGATGAATTTATTTGTCCAACCATCGTATGGCTTCAATAATCCGTCAGTAGATACTGATGTCTCGATAGCTCGCATTGAGGTTGTTCCGACAGCAAATACTTTCTTCCGATTGTTTTTTGCTTTGTTCACAATGTCAGCACACTCCTTAGTAATGCTCATTTGCTCAGAATCCATTTTGTGCTTTGTAAGATCCTCTACTTCAACTGGTCGGAATGTTCCGAGTCCAATATGAAGAGTTACCTCTGCAAATTCAATTCCTTTCAACTCCAATCGTTTCATCAATTGACGTGAAAAGTGCAATCCAGCAGTTGGAGCAGCTACAGCACCTTCTTCTTTCGCGTAGATTGTTTGGTAGCGTTCCTGATCAGTTGGCTCTACTTCACGTTTGATGTACTTTGGAAGTGGTGTTTCACCAAGTTCAGTGATTTTCTTCTTGAAATCTTCGTAAGGACCATCAAACAAGAATCGTAAAGTACGTCCACGAGAAGTTGTATTGTCAATAACCTCAGCCACCAATGATTCGTCGTCACCGAAGTATAATTTATTTCCAATTCTAATTTTACGTGCTGGATCAACCAATACGTCCCAAAGCAAACTTTCGCGATTCAATTCTCTCAAAAGAAACACCTCGATCTTCGCTCCAGTTTTTTCTTTATTACCAAACATTCGAGCAGGAAACACTTTCGTGTTGTTCATGATCATCACATCTTCTTCATTCACGTAGTCCATGAGATCTTTGAACAGTTTATGCTCAATTTTTCCTGTTTTACGGTGAATCACCATCATACGGGCTTCATCACGGATATCGCTCGGATATTCTGCAACTAACTCCTCTGGTAAGTCGAAGTTAAATTGAGATAATTTCATTTTGTTCATACGCCGATTGCTTTGTTTTTGTTCCTCGAACTAGTTACTTCCCAGATCAAGGGCAGCAAAGATAAGAAAGAATATGTTTATGGTGTTTGGATTGCTTGGATTTTTAGAACTCTAGGCTTTTAGACAGCCGATTAGTAGACAAAAGACTTGATTTTTCTTCAGTTAATTGGATCCATTGGTGTTCGGAAACTGTGTTTGCTAGACGCTTCTCGTTGGATTTTGAGCTTTAGACATTTAGACAGCTGACTCGTTGATAAAAGACTTAATTTTTCTTCGGTTGATTGAATTCGTCGGTATTTGGAAGGTCGGATCACTAGAGACGGCTTCGCCCTTGGATCGTTCGACGCTTCGCGCTAGATAAAGTAATTAGTAGGTTGGGTGAGTTGAAAGCGATTCGAGATAATCAGAAATCCAATGCGTACCCCTCTAAGTATCTAACTGCGCAGCAGAATCCAATCAATCTTTCCTAATGAACTCTACCCACTCTTCAACAGTTTTACTGTCATCGACGTATAAATCTCCAGATCGTGTTCTGCGTAGTTCAGTTAAGGTTCCACCCGATTTAAGTCTTTCGCCAAAATCATTTGCAATAGAACGAATGTAGGTTCCTTTACTGCATGTAACTTCAAACTTGACATTGGGTAAATCCGACGTGTCGATTTTAAATTCCTCGATCGTTACGGTATTGGCTTTCATCTTGACTTCGATTCCAGCTCTTGCGAGATCATACGCTCGTTTACCATCAATTTGCTTTGCGGAAAAAACAGGAGGAACTTGTTGCTGCTCACCCAAAAACGTTTGTCTTACCCGTTCGAAATCATCTTCTGTAATGTGATCGATTGGAAATTCCTGATTGAATTCAGTTTCCATGTCAAACGATGGGGTTGTCTTTCCAAGCAAGATTGTTCCGGTGTAAGTTTTCGTCCCTACCATGATATCGTTGATCTGCTTGGTGTGTTTTCCAATGCACAAAACCAACAATCCTGTTGCCAAAGGATCAAGCGTTCCGGCATGACCAACTTTGATTTTCTTTACTCCCAATTGTTGCTTGAGGTTCCAGCGAATCTTGTTCACGACATCAAATGAGGTCCACGTCAATGGTTTATCGACCAAAATGGTGCTTCCTGCTGCAAATTCTTCTATTGATGATATCATATTATCCAAATGTTGACCAACAAATTGTGGCTGTTCCTGCTGCGAAACAGTAATAAGCGAAATAACTCAATTTACTCTTCTTGACAAGTTTGATCATCCATGCACAAGCAATAATTCCAACGATAAATGCTGAGGCGAATCCTGCGGCATAAACAGTGCTTGAAATTTCCGAATTCGCTAGTTCTTTTGAAAATTCTGGACTCAATACATCTTTCGCAACCTTTCCTAAGATTAGAGGAACGACCATTAAAAATGAAAAGCGCGCTGCTTTCTCCCGATCGATTCCCAACATAACTGATGTTCCTATTGTTGCTCCTGAACGAGAAATTCCAGGGAGAATAGCAATCATCTGTGCGATTCCTATTAAAACTGCGTCTTTAAATCCGACTGGTTTGTCTGTTCGTTTCGCCCGTTCTGCTATAAACAGAATGATTCCAGTAACGATCAGCATGACTCCAACCAGCAAAATTTTACCACTGAAGAAAGTTTCAATAAAATCATCGTAAAAAACACCAATAAGTGCCGCGGGAATCATTGAGATCACAATTTTCGCAGAAAACAAAAACTCTTCGTTGATTTTAAATTGGAACAATCCTTTAATGATGCGCGTAACCTCTTTCCAGAATACGGCAATTGTACTGAGGGCTGTTGCGAAGTGAAGAACAATCGTCATCATCATGCTCGACTCTCCGGACAGTTCTTGTCCCTGAATCGCTTTCATAATTTCGAGGTGCCCACTGCTGCTAACAGGAAGAAACTCGGTCAATCCTTGAATGATTCCGAGTATAATCGCATCTAATAAACTCATGGGTGATTAGTTTGCAGAGTCTGCTTCCTCTTCGATCTTTGGTTTACGCATAATCGCATAGGCCATTATAACAAAGCCACCAACAATTAATAGAGGCGCAAGCGTAATTCGTGTATTACTAAACAAGGTAGCGGCGTCAAACTGATCCAATTCAGTTGCAGCTCCACCAATCATTAAGATGTATCCTAGAATATTGATTCCAAGTCCGATGAACAACATTTTGTAATTTCGTTTACTAAAAGACAATGGAGCCGATTTACGGTACTCTTTTAAGTCTACAGTATCTTGTTGAGCGGGAGTAACAACTTTCTCTACTGGTACGTTGATCATGTCGTTGTCAAGCATCTCTGCTTTGTTCCCTTTTGGATTGGATTTTTTATTACTCATGCCCAAATCTAATACAAATCGTCCAATTTCATTCTCAAATATTTGTTAAGTGCTAACCAAGTTGAGATAAAAGAGATGACAACTCCAATAATTAGTAATGATCCGAGGAGGAAAAAGAAGTGCATTAGGTCCAGATTTATGTCCACTGAATCGACTAAATTATTAATCGCGTAGAAAAGAACAAGTACAAGCGACATACCGAAAACCCCACTAACAACGCCCATCCCTACAGATTGCCACAGAAATGGTCGACGGATATAACGCGAAGTTGCTCCGACGAGTTGCATTGTTTTAATCGAAAATCGTTTGGAATAAAGTGCGAGTCGAATGGTATTGTTGATCATCGCGAATGCAACAATTATTAACAATAAAGCCACTGCTCCAATGAGCCAAACGAACTGTTTGAAGCCTAAATTGACGTTTTCCACCATGGATTCGTCGTAATTCATCTCTTCAATTCGATCGCCGTAGTCCGCCATTAATTTAGCTCGGATGGCTTCCAATCCTTCAGAATTAGCGTGTTGTTCTTTTGGTTTAAAGCTGATTGTTGGCGGCATTGGGTTTTCATCTCCGAATACAGCTAAAATTGCTTCAGCATCTTGTCCTGGTTCTTGAAATGTTTCGAGTGCACGATCGGGTGATACGAAGTATACTTCACGAAATTGATCCCACGTTTTTAATTCCTGCTCAACTTGTTTGATGTCCGCTTCGTTTAAATCTGCTTTGAAAAAGAGATCACATACGAGGCTTTCTTTCGATTGCGTTTGAACACGATCCAAGCCAAAGACTGCCGCTATTACTAATCCGATAACGAATAGCACTAAGGAAATCCCAATGACAGTTGAGATGTAGCTGGTTTTGACTCCTTTCTTGTTGTATTTTTCGACGCCTTCGCCCATAAAGTAAAAGTACACAAAGTTCAGTGTGGTGAAATTGAGAAGGGTTTGAGTTATGAATGTGGGATTGTGGATAGGCTGGTTGGACGCGGATGCGCTTGTTGGATTGTTAGACCGTAGGTGAACTTCCGTTCACTTTCGAAAGTGCTACTTTCTCTTGCTATTCGATGAAGTTCGGAATGGGTTGTGGTTGGATTAGATTTCCTCTTGAATTATTTAGGCACGGATGTATTCGGCGCTATTGAGCAAGGTAAAATTGGAGCTCTCTCTTGAATAGATTGAATGATCAATACTTATATTCGTGTAATAATATGTGATTGTATCCGATGAAAAACCTATTAAAACAGATTGAGTTAAGAGTTCCATTAACTCGAGAAGAAATAAAACTTGTTGAAGAACAATTTCTTACTGAAGAACTTGAAGCAAACACGAAGGTTTTGGAAGCTGGAAATAGGGAGCGATATATGTATTTCCTAAGCAGTGGGATAATGAGAGGTTTCCGGAATATAGATGGGAAATTAGTCGTCGAACACCTTATTGATGAACAAAATTTCTTCACTTCAATTGATAGTTTCACTCATGAAACTCCTTCGGATGAAAATTTTGAGACTGTTACTCCTTGCAAACTCCTTAAAATTTCAAAATCAAATTTAGATTTCTTAAAAAGTTATTCTGACAAATGGAATTTAATCATTGAAAGTATAACCAATGAACATTTAAACTGCAAGATTGATCGGGTAAGGGATTTTCAAACACTTTCTGCGAAAGAGCGCTATTTAAAACTTATCAAGGAATCACCCAATTTGGCTCTAAATGTTTCTATAGAAAATATTGCGTCATTTTTAGGCATGGAACCTCAATCATTGAGTCGAATTCGAAAACAAATCACTTTCTAACAAATGTTATTTTTAAGGAGCTAAAAACTATTGAAATTTGCCCAAAAGAACAAAATGAGCAAAGAAATATCTTTAGTAACAGGAGCAAACGGGCATCTTGGAAACAATTTAGTCAGATTATTACTCTCTGAGAACAAAACAGTAAGAGCTTCAATCAGAAATATTAAAAATCAACAAGCCTTCGATGGTTTGGATTGCGAAGTTGTACAAGCAGATATTACAGATCGTGAATCACTAAGGAAAGCATTCAAGAATGTAACGAACTTATATGCCGTAGGTGCCAATTTTAGCATGTGGGCGAAAAACCCAAAAGTAGAAATCTACGATAACAATGTACAAGGAACACAAAACGTATTTGATATCGCTCATGAATGTGGAGTTAAAAGCATTGTTTATGTGAGTTCTGTCGCATCATTAGATTTCACAAAACTCCCAGCAAATGTAGATAATGGCTATAACAAGGATAGAAGAAATTGGTATTACAATTCCAAGAATGATTCAGATAAACTCGCTTTAAAATTAGGTAAGGAATATGGAATTAGAACTGTTTTAGTTTTGCCTTCTGCAATGATCGGTCGAGAAGCACACAAACTAAGCTATTCTAACAATTTGGTGCTGCAAATTTTGAAAGGCCAAATTCCTGTTGACACCAACGTGACCTTAAACTGGATAGATGTGAATGATGTAGCGATGGGTTCATACAACGCGATGCAAAAAGGCAACAATGGAGAGCGCTATATCTTAGCAAATGAAAAACACACGACTTTACAAAAAAGCGTGGAAATTGCCTCTAAATTGTTTCCTGAGTTGAAAATAAAAACACCGAAAAAGGCACCCAAATTCGTATTGTATTTGGCGGCAGGATTAATGGAACTTGGTAGTAAAATAACCGGGAAAGAGCCTCTGTTACAACGTCATTATTTAGATATGTTTTACGGATTAAAACAGGATTACGATATTAATAAGTCAAAAAAAGAATTAGGATTTAACCCTAAATCTTCTCAACAAGCACTCATTGATGCGTTGGAATACCTGAAAAATGATTGGGGGAAATGAATCACCTCGAAATCTAAAAACCTTTAATTACCATCAACTTACACCATGTTTTCAATAAACTTAACATAAAGCAGCACTTTAACGTAGAGTAAACATCTATATTTAGCTTCACATTAACCGAAACTACGGCATTATTCTTTCAACCAAACCACTTATTAGCCGTCAGAATATTTAGAACATGAAAAAAAACATCTTTATTAGAACATCATTGGTTGCAGTACTTTTAGTTAGTTCTCTCGCTTGTAAAAAAGATGACACATCCACCGAGGAAAACAACGGAACAACCTGGACAATAACTGTGGGAGCCTTCAGTCTCAGCAATGGTGTATATTCTCCGCTTGGAAATGAATTGATTTTTGACTCGGCAGAAGAATGTCAAACTTGGAGTAGAACTGCTCAGGGAGATGCTCATGACGCCAACGAGCACTTACATTACAATGCCGCTGCAGATGTTTCTTACGACAACGGCACAACAACTTTCTCTTGGACTGAATATGGTCCTGAAATTGATCAAGCTTCAATAGAGGCAACATGTTCGAATGGAAATAATGGAGCTAGTAAAACAGTCAATGACACAGATTATTACCAGGACAAGCCCAATGTCTACTTAAAAATAACAAGTGTAGTCGAAAACTAGATTAACCATTCTAAAACGAATATTCGGTGCCCCAATTTCCACCAAAACAGAATTTGCTTTTCATCTATTCCAAAGTAATGCTTTGAGAATTTTCTTGGGCGAACATGCGTCGTTGAAGGAATAATACCCTCTAACTGGTATTGTGCCGTTTAAATGAAATAGAGAGATTTGTTTTAAACGCATTGACAAAAAAATGGCAAACAAAATCGAGATGAATTTAAGCACAAAAGAGTTGGAAGAAATCGAAAAACAGCTCCGTTGTCCTACTGGGGAGAACGGTGTTGAAATTGCCAATAACATGAATGTATCCAATCTTTCAATGACCTTGGCATCGATTGAATTGTTAAAACTAAAACGCAATGAGCGCATCCTTGAAATTGGTCACGGGAATTGCGGTCACCTAAAATTCATTCTCGAGGAAGCACCCGAACTCAGCTATGTTGGCCTGGAAATATCTGAAACGATGCAAAAAGAAGCTAAAAGAATAAACGCTAACCACCGCGCAGATTTTTTGCTCTATGATGGACATACTATTCCTTTTGATGAAAATTCATTCAACAAAGTTATTTCCGTGAACACCCTTTATTTCTGGAATGATGCCATTGGTTTCCTCAAGGAAATTGAGCGGGTTCTCCAAGTAGACGGAGTCTTCATTTTAACTTTTGCCTTAAAAAGTTTCATGCAAAAATTGCCTTTTGTGAAATCGGAATTCAACTTATATAACGAACCTGAATTAAGAGAGTTAATCTCATCTTCTAATTTAGAAATTGATACGATTACTCATAAAAAGGAACGGGCTCAGAGTAAATCAGGAGAGATTGTCAATCGAGAATTTCTTATCGCTAGGATAATAAAGAGAGCTTAATTTAAACTCACTGACCTGATTCCATTTAGAGGCTAGTTATTGTCTGATATAGATTAACCGAATCTCGCTTTAACTGACGCTCCATAATAGTTGGCAAATATTCCTCCGTAACAGATGTTAGAGCTTCTGGTGTAATCTCCAAGGCCTTCATATCTTCTGCTAACAATAACCATGGTTTCTTCTGGCCATAAGGATACTCCCCAAAAATTACAACTGGGGTTCCATGCACGGCAACTTTAGAGTTTTCGATAATCCACTGATCCGCCCAATGGTACAACCAGTTTGCATCATCTCTATATAAGCGGATGCAGCCATGTGATGCGGGAAAACCAGGCAAGGCATATTGATGCATCCCAATACCTTCAAAGTTGGCTAAGTTAAAATACCACTCCAATATCCACGAAGAGTTGATAGTAGAGTGAGTCTTTTTGGATTTCCAATTCGTGGCAAATAGACCTGTCGGTGTAGGTTTATATTTCCTTCCTAAACTAACAGGTCCCCATTTGATTCGTTCACCATTTTCATACACAGCAAAGGCTTGAGCATAGTGCGATACAAAGAGGATTTTGTGTACATCTTGGAGATCATCTACAAATTTTGGAAAGGGAGCGTACAAGTCAATATCAGTACCAATCGTATCGGGAAAAACAAGTGTGTCGAGGTGCTTTAACCTCCATCCGTCAACACGATTAAGTACCATTAAAGCTGTTAGAGTGTCACCTGTCTTCAGCGATCCCAGCCATTCCACTGTGTCTTTGGACGCAAGCAAATGATAGTTTACTGGCCGTTCCACCGGGGGACTAACAATCTCCTTAGTCTCAACTTCCTGCTGAACAATAGGTATTTTCTCCGTACGAGAAGTGGTACATTGAAAGAAGGAAAAGAGGCTACACCCAATCAAAAATTGATAGGTGAACTTCCGTAAATTTTGTGTTTTCTTGTATTTCATTCCTTGATCCATTAGCGCATAGTAGTGTAAGACAAATGTAAGTTTCTCTCTGCAAAAAGTGCGCCAATTCTACAATGAATTCTATTCGTTTCCTTCGATTTATATCATCTCCATTAAATCTTCCTTACTAAGCTGCTTTAGAATCGTTGTGTCCGTATGAATTAAATCTTGAGACAGCTGCTTCTTTTTCGATTGCAATTCAATGATTTTTTCTTCAATCGTGTTTGGTGTAATTAAGCGCACTGCAACAACTTTATTCTCTTGTCCAATTCTGTGTGCTCGATCAATGGCTTGATTTTCAACTGCAGGATTCCACCATGGATCAATCAGGAATACATATTCGGCTTTGGTTAGGTTTAATCCTGTTCCTCCAGCTTTTAAACTAATTAAGAAAACACGAATGTTATCATCGTTTTGAAAGCTATTTACTGCCGCTTCCCTGTCTTTGGTCTTTCCAGTTAAATAAGCATACTTGATTTTTTCCTTTTCCAATGCTTCTTTCACCAAGTCCAACATACCCACGAATTGCGAGAACACCAATATTTTGTGATTGTCCTTTAGCGTAGTAATTTGCTCCATGAGCACAGTCAACTTGGCCGATTCATTGCCGTAATATTCTTCATCAGAAAGCAGCGCAGGTGAGTTGCAAATTTGACGCAATTTTGTCAAACCTTGCAGAACATGCAAACTATTTCGATTCAGGGATTCCGTTTCTTGCTTGTTCAGGTAAAGTTGAAATTCCTTTTTGTATGCGTTGTAAACACGTTGCTGTTCTGTACCCATTTCACAATGCAGCACAAGCTCAATTTTTTCTGGTAATTCCTTTGCTACCTGTGATTTCGTTCTTCGTAAGACGAAAGGATGAATTTTTTGCTGCAATTCAATCGCTCGTTTTGTTTCCTGAAACTTATCAATGGGTGTGCTGTATTCATCCTTAAATCGTTTGGCCGACCCAAATAAACCAGGCATTGCAAACGACAATTGTGCATATAAATCGAAGGTGTTATTTTCGATTGGTGTCCCTGTCATTACGAATCGCTGTCTCCCTTCCAATAAGCGCGCTGCTTTGTATCTTTTGGAATTCGGATTTTTAATCGCTTGGGATTCATCCAAAATGATGCAGTTGAAGTAATATGTTCTCAGGTGTTCAATGTCTGACAACATTGTTCCATAGCTGGTCAGCACGATATCGTATTTTGAAAAATCAATGTCCTTGGTGCCCCTGTTGGAACCATAAACCACACATCGTTTTAAATGCGGCGCAAACTTATCTAATTCAACTTGCCAGTTGAACAACAAGGAGGTCGGGACGATAACAAGGTTTGCATCCGTTTTACCCTTCTCTTGCTGCTGCAATAAGTACGCAATCATTTGGATTGTCTTTCCTAACCCCATGTCATCGGCAAGGCAACCACCAAATCCAAATTCATCCAAAAAGTTCAACCAATTCAATCCTTCTTTCTGGTAATCACGTAAGGTTGCGTTTAACTTTTTTGGGATTTCTGTTGAGCGAATTGATTGAAAGTCTGACAATTTTTCTCGGAAAACTTCCAGTTTAAAGGATGCTTCTTGCGATAATACTTCTTGTTCGAAAAGCTCATCTATCAATTTAAAGTTGGTATGATGGGTTTTAATAAAGTCATCTTTAATTGTTCCCGAACGAAAATACGTTCCGAACTTATCCACCCATTCCGCTGGCATTACCCCGAGTGTTCCATCGCCCAATTTTATGTAGCGCGTTTTATTCAATACTGCTTTTTGAATTTCCTTCAACCCAACTTTTTGGTCTCCAACAGTTACGTTTGCATGTATTTCAAACCAGTCGATTCCTGAACTCACAGATGTTTGTATAGACATTTTGTGCGAATTCATGCGATTATCTCGGATTTGATTAAATCCTAAAATTGTAAATCCGCTTTGTCTCCAATTTTCAAATGCATCTAGGAACCAACCACTTTCTAAAAATTCTTGTTTGTGTAAATAGTAAAAGTCTGTCTCATTTTGATCAGCAAAAGAAGCATGTTGTTCTTCAATTGCGCGAATAAATCGATGTTCATCAGCTTCCTTTCGTTCGATTGAGTACATTCCACCAGCTGGATTCTCCACAAAAAGAGTTCGCTTAGACAAGGCTGCAACTTCAGTTTCACCATATGACACTACTGGTGTAATGAGAATATAGTCGTCTGATTCACTCAAATAAATCATGTATTCCGTAATCGTGTCCAAGGCTTCCTTTTTTACTATCCGAGCTGGTGCACGTTTTACGTATTTATACTTCACCGAGATAGATTGCTCGAGCTTGTTTAAAAATTCCTCTTGGAAGTGGGCAAATTGCGAAGTATGAATAAACAATTCATGCTTATTCTCCGAAAAGAAATTTAATACCCGAATAATCGCAGCATTATCAATGAAGTTCAATGTTTTACCTTCCCAATAGAAAAAGGACCCAACAAGTTTTATGCGTTTACTTTCTAATTCAGAATTATCCACTTTTACGGAACAGCTCAGTACATAATAATCATTTTGCTGTTTGACGTATATACAAGCACTGCTCTCTACGGTCTGGATTTCTATTTGTTCCAGTGATTTTGGAGAGATCTTAGTAGAGTAATGTTTATCATGTTGATGATGATAAAACGGAACCTTCAGTGGGTTTTTTATTAAAACACTGATTTGTTGCAATTTATCGCTTAATTCTTGTTCACTGTCGTTTGTTTCTTGTTGCAGCAGTGCCAAGTAGAAAGGTAAAATTTCCAGATTCAATGATCCGTTCATTTCTTCCAGTATTTTCACCGCTTTAACTGGCGATTTGATTTCACCCCCCTTTGTCAAAGGAGCTTGCATCAATTTAATATCTAGCTGGAAAGAATACTGGTTTTCAGAAACAACAATAAGCTGTTCAAATTTCAGATCATTCGTTTTTTTTGGGAACTTAAATTCAGGTACTAATTCCTTTTTTAAAGCTTGTAAAGATGTTGCATTCAGGTTTAGAATATTGATTTTTGGTCGAATATGCATCCTACTTTGATCCATTTTAATGGAAAAAATGTCATCCAAGTTATCTGGGGTTTTCATCCCTATATCCTCGGCACTTTTAAGCAAGTAAGTACTACGGAATTCCTGATCGAAGGACAACTGAAGATCTCTCACCTCTAGTATTTCCACTAACAAAAAGCTTAGGTGAGAACATAATTTCTCGCTCTTATTTGAACACGAACATTCAAGAAAAATGTGACCGTTCTTCTGTAGAACAATAAAATAAGTGGTATCACCATTTGGATTATAGATACTTCCAGAAAAATTATCTGGCAGAAATTCTCCACTTAAAACTCGCATCCTGTCCCAACCGTCATATCTTTTTTTAGCGGGCATTGACATTCGTTCAATCTCTGCATCATCCAGCTCCAAAATAGGTTGATTCTCGATAATTAACTTGTTGTCAATTCGACTTAGATTGATGTCGTTCGAACTGTTTCCAGTCTCAACTTCTTCAAAAGGAGTCGTTGCAAATCGTTTATCTGCGCGAACCAAGACATTCACAATGTGTTTGCACGCCCCACCACTTTTGTAAGGGCAAGAACAAGCTGCTGTGGTGACCTGCACAAAATTAAACTCGATAAACACTTTGTACTTTATGGAGCCTTGAATCTCTGCGCTGATTGAGTCTCCTCCCATCTTGAAATTCAAGATTCTGGAATCCGAAAAACGGTCGCGCGTTCTCTCACTTGTGTTGTTCGTAATAAAATCTTGAAAGGACTTAAATGCTAATGGAATCATTAAAATTGTGTTCGAATTTCGATTAATTCGAAGGTAAGGATATCTTATTAGCTTGAATTGGTAAATGCCGTAAAAAGCTCAAAAGTAGGTTGAATTGGTGTGATATATGAAGGAACTTTCTCTATTGTCGAAATCGGTGAAGTATCGACAAAAAAATCCCCAATCTCGATCCCGATAGTTATCGGAGTCGGGATTGGGGATTTTAGTTAATTTATTAAAGTCCTGATGCCCCCGATAGCTATCGGGTCATCGGCTTGATTAAAATTCGAATGTATCCATAAATGCAGTGGTGAAATCACCTTCGTTGAATTTCGGATCTTCCATCAATTTTTGATGAAAAGGAATCGTTGTTTTCACTCCTTCGATGATATACTCACCCAATGCGCGTTTCATTTTTCGAATTGCTTCCTCACGTGTTTGCGCGACAACAATCAATTTTGAAATCATTGAATCATAAAACGGTGGGATACTATATCCTGAATATACATGCGTATCAATTCGAATTCCGTGTCCACCTGGAGCATGGTAACTCGTAATTGTTCCTGGAGATGGTCTGAAATCAGCCCATGGATCCTCTGCATTGATTCGACACTGGATAGAGTGCATCGTCGGGTAATGATTTTCACCTGACATTTTTTCACCAGCTGCCAATTTGATTTGTTCTTTGATCAAATCGTAGTTGATTACTTCTTCCGTAATTGTATGCTCAACTTGAATACGCGTATTCATTTCCATGAAGTAAAAATCGCGGTGTTTATCCACCAAGAATTCTACTGTTCCAACGCCTTCGTAATTAACAGCTTTTGTTGCTTTAATCGCAGCAATTCCCATTTTCTCACGTAGATCATCTGTCATAAACGGAGAAGGCGTCTCCTCAACCAATTTTTGGTGACGACGTTGAATTGAACAATCTCTTTCTGAAAGGTGACACGCATTTCCGTATTGGTCACCTGCAATTTGAATCTCAATGTGGCGAGGATCTTCAATGAATTTCTCCATGTAAAGTGCATCATTTCCAAATGCTGCAGCTGATTCAGCTCGAGTTCCGTCCCAAGCAGCTTCCATTTCCTCTTCTTTCCAAACAACGCGCATTCCTTTTCCACCACCACCGGCAGTAGCTTTCAAAATAACTGGGTATTTGACCTTCTTAGCTGTTTTGATAGCATCAGCAAGATCTTTCAACAATCCTTTTGATCCAGGAATACAAGGTACTCCAGCGGCAATCATTGTTGTTTTAGCATTCGCTTTATCTCCCATCCCTGCAATTTGCTCAGGAGTTGCACCAATAAACTTGATGTTGTGCTCTTGACAAACGCGTGAGAATTTCTCATTCTCAGAAAGGAATCCGTATCCAGGGTGAATTGCATCTGCATTTGTAATCTCTGCAGCTGCAATAATACTTGGAATTGACAGGTAAGAGTCGGCACTTTTTGGTGGTCCGATACATACCGCTTCATCTGCGAAACGTACTGGAAGGCTATCTTTATCTGCTGTCGAATAAACGGCAACTGTTTTGATACCCATTTCCTTACACGTGCGAATTACACGTAGTGCAATTTCGCCTCTGTTCGCGATTAAAATCTTTTTGAACATGGTCATAGTGTTCTACTTATATAATTAGAGGTCTAGTCAGAATAAGCCGATGCAATAGCATCAAGACCTTAAACATGACTTTCAACCGTCAATAAGGTTTAACTTAAGATGGATCTACCAAGAATAGTGGTTGATCGTATTCTACTGGTGTTGAATCATCAACCAGTACTTTTACAATTCTCCCAGAAATTTCAGCTTCAATTTCGTTGAATAATTTCATTGCTTCGATGATACAAACAACATCACCTGGCTTGATTGTGTCTCCAACAGAAACAAATTGGTCTTTGTCTGGACCAGCAGAACGGTAGAATGTACCGATCATTGGAGAAAGAACTGTAACGTATTTTGATTCTTCATCCACTGGAGCTGCTACTGGTGCTACTGGAGCTGCCGCAGGAACAGGTGCTGCAATCGCTTGTGGCATTGCTTGAACTGGAGCTTGAACAAGAATTTGCTGAGCTTCCGATTTTTTCTCCTCTGATTTGATCGTAATTTTGAAATCTTTTTGTTCGATCTCAACTTCAGTAACATTTTGTCGTGAAACAAATTTGATTAGATCTTGTATCTCTTTGATATTCATTTTCCTTCAGATTTATTTAGTAAAAATACATTATTTTCAATTCCGTCCTAAGAATTATATGCCCATTTTAGGTAAACAGCTCCCCAAGTGAAACCTCCCCCAAATGCAGACAAAATTAAATTATCTCCTTTTTTCAATTGTTTTTCGTAATCCCACAAGCACAATGGAAGTGTTCCAGCAGTCGTATTTCCATACTTCTGGATGTTCACCATTACCTTTTCTTTTGGTAATCCCATTCTCTTCGCGGTTGCATCAATGATACGTAAGTTCGCTTGGTGAGGAACTAGCCAATCAACATCGTCGCTTGTCAAGTTGTTATTTTCCATGATCTCAGCAGAAACATCCGCCATATTCGTCACCGCAAATTTGAATACTTGTTTTCCAACTTGATGAACGAAGTGCATTCCTTTTTCAACTGTTTCAATCGAAGCTGGATGAACAGATCCTCCAGCTGGTTGGTAAAGAAACTCTTTCCCATTTCCGTCGGCCCGAAGAATAAAGTCTTGAATTCCCATTCCCTCATCGTTTGGTTCAAGTAAAGCTGCACCAGCACCATCGCCAAAAATTATGCAAGTCGTACGATCGCTGTAATCAATAATAGATGACATTTTATCTACACCAATCACCATTACTTTTTTGTATCGTCCAGTTTCAATGAATTGAGCTCCTGTTGAGAGCGCATAAATGAATCCTGAGCATGCTGCAATTAAGTCATAACCCCACGCATTTTTCATTCCTGTTGCAGCACAAACAATGTTTGATGTACTTGGAAAGGGATGATCTGGTGTTACTGTCGCAACAATTACCAAATCGATGTCTTCTGGATTGTTTCCCGTTTTCTTAAGCAAGCCGTTCACTGCCTCGATACACATATCAGAAGAAGCACCATCTTTCATGATTCTTCGTTCTTTTATTCCTGTACGAGAGGTAATCCACTCATCATTCGTATCAACGATTTTCGAGAGGTCTTCATTCGAAAGAACGTGTTCTGGAACATAACCCTGAATTCCTGTAATTGCAGCTGTAATCTTTCCCATAATCAATTGTATGCTTCGTTAATCTTGTGAGCCAGCCTAATTAGCTGATCACAAGAATGAATAATCATATTTTTCACAGCAATGTATATTGGAAATTCCATGACCGATAATCGCTTTGGATCGTCATGCACGGCATTGATGTCTGAAGTATAAATGAAAAGCCCGAAGGATCATTTATACAACAACGAAAGGCCACTCAAGATTTACTCTTGGCCGCCTATTAACGTTATTGTGGTTTCACTTGGTGTTCATTCTTAGTCAGGACATTCCCTTTCAGGTTTGCCTCTGAAGCGAAATCACCTCCAAGTACATCAATTCCAATCTTCATACAATGAAGAACTAGTTAGCAACAATTAAATTGCTACTTCCTTTTCAGCTACAACTTTCCCTTTGTAGTAAAGTTTTCCTTCATACCAGTGAGCATGGTGGAACAAGTGTGGTTGTCCAGTCGTAGGGCAAGTTGCGATATTCTTCGCTTCCGCTTTTACGTGTGTTCTTCTTTTGTCTCGTCTCGTTCTCGAGATCTTTCGTTTAGGATGTGCCATCTCTATCTATTTATATTCTTTATTATCTAAATCAATTTGAAACAATTGTTTCAAGGTCTTGATGCTTACGCATCGTTTATTTCTTATTTAAGTTTCTCAATGCTTCCCAACGTGGATCGACTGGTCCGTCGTTTGGTTGTTCGTCATCATCTTCTTCTATTTCTTCTAAGTCTTGATGCTTTGCATCGGCTTCTTCGTCTTCTTCATCAAAGTCGTCGAAATCATCATCTTCGTCCTCATCTTCATCAAAATCGTCCTCGTCTTCATCGAGAGGATTGACAATGTACTCATCTAGGTAATCGAGCATTTCTTCATTGCATTCTCCCTCATCGTGAACCGATCTAGAAGGCAGCAATACGTTCATGAACTCTAGAAGTGAATTTTTAATGTTCAGTTCAAATTCTTCTGGGAAGATTACAACGATGGATTCATCTTCTTCATCCTCCGTTGCAAATTTGTAAACCAACTTAAATTCACCCTCTATGGAAATTTCAATTGAATCGTTACAACGACCACAGGCCATTTCTACTTGACCTTTCAACTGAAACTCACCAACCATCATGGTATCTTTCTTATCCAACACAAAGTTGATGTGTACATCTCCTTTTTGGATAATTGAGTATTCAAATGTTTCAAAGAACGCATCAGTGATGTCGAACGTAAATTCGTGTCTCCCTTGTTTCAATCCAACAAAAGGAATAATGAACTGTTTATCGTCCGGTTTTACCACTGACATATTATATTAATTCCCGTTTCATTCAATTTCTATTCATCTCCTATTCCCGTTGGAATTCGGTACAAAAATAGCCCTTCTGAACTGAGACGGGGCGGCAAAGTTAAGTAATTAAACCGAAAGATGTTAATATCTTTCAATGAATTTTAGTTATCATTTCTCTTTGTGTCTCTTCCTCTTCTTTCTCTTGGCTGTGACACAAGTACATTTGTTGTAATTTCCTTTTCAAACAGGTGCTTTCGAAACACATCGATCGCAAGATAAATCGCCTGACGCATTGAGTCACCCGATGCCGTATTCTTCCCAGCAATATCAAATGCAGTCCCGTGATCCGGTGAAGTTCGGATGATCGGAAGCCCTGCCGTGAAATTTACACCTTCATCAAATGCCAAGGCTTTGAACGCTGCCAATCCTTGATCGTGATACATTGCTAATACACCATCGTATTTCCCTTTTGAAGACGATCCGAAAAATCCATCTGCTGGAAACGGACCATATGCAAAAATCCCGTCATTTTGTGCGCGGCCAATCGCTGGAACAATTGCTTCTTTCTCTTCAGTTCCCATTTTCCCATTCTCTCCTGCATGAGGATTTAATCCAAATACAGCAATTTTAGGACGTTGGATTCCAAAATCTTTTTTCAAACTGGCATTGAATGCACTGATCTTGGCTAGTACTTTATCTGCCGTTACTGTTGTGCTCACATCTTTCAATGCGATATGTGAAGTAACCAAGCCAATTTTCATCGTAGATGAAATCATGAGCATTAGCGCTTCATCTTGTCCAGCCATATCGGCCAAATATTCTGTATGTCCAGGGAATTGAAAACCTGTCTTAGCCATCGCTTCTTTCGAAATAGGCGCAGTAACTAAAACATCTATCTTACCAGCTGCTAAATCACTTGTGGCTGCTTCTAAGGAAAGAAATGCATACTTCCCACCTGTTTCATTCGTTTCGCCAAATTTCACTTCAACGTCTTCGTCCCAAACATCAATTATGTTAATTTTTTTTCTGCGTGCTGACTCGGCATCTTTAACTACAGTATAGTTGAAGTTATTCATGCGTAGTTGCTTCTTATGCGTCGAAAACAACTTTTGAGACCCATAGATTATCGGTGTGCAATCATTTAGCATTCGGGCATCTTCAAGTGCCTTCATTGTCACTTCAATCCCGATTCCATTTACATCACCAATGGATATTCCAATACGCACGTCTCCGCGAGAAGTCCGCTCTTTCTTTTGATCTTTCTTCTCCATTAAGATTTGTAATTTTTGAGGAAGCTATACAATAATCTAACTCCAACTCCTGTCCCTCCTTTTGGTCTATACGCATCTGTTGCGCTTAGGAAAGCAGGTCCGGCAAGATCAATGTGAATGTATGGTGCTTCAACAAAATGCTCTAAGAACTTTCCTGCAGTAATCATTCCCGCAGTTGGTCCTCCAACATTTTTTAGATCCGCGATTGGCGATTTCACTTCTTCGTAGTATTCATCCCAGAATGGAAATCTCACTGTTCGTTCATGTACTTCATCTCCAGCTTCACTAAGCTGATCGAAATACGTTTCATCCGCATTCCCCATTACGACACTGCCGTGAGCACCAATTGCTCGAACAGCGGCCCCAGTTAATGTAGCGGCATCAATGACTAATTCCGGATCGTATTTTTTCGAGTATGACAATGCATCTGCAAGAATCATTCTTCCTTCTGCGTCTGTGTTCATCACTTCGACTGTTGTTCCATCATACATGGTTACAACATCACCTGGTGCATAAGCATTCAATCCTGGACGGTTATCCGTTGCAGGGATCAATGCGATAATGTGTAAAGGCAATTCTTGAAGAGCCGCTAAGTAAATCGCACCTGCCATGCAAGCCGCTCCACCCATATCGCTTTTCATCAAATCCATTGAATTTGGTGTCGGCTTCAAGCTCAATCCACCAGTATCATATACGACGCCTTTTCCAACCAAAACGATTGGTTTTTTGTTGGTGTAATCTTTTCCTTTGTATTCAATTATTGTAAATGTTGCTGGATCAATTGAACCTTGGTTCACTGCAAGCAGTCCACCCATTTTTAGCGATTCAATCTGCGTTTGCTCCAGTACATTTACCGTAAGGTCTGTATCTTCTCCTAATTCAACAATTTCTGCTGCTAGTTGTTCCGCATTAAGATAAGAAACAGGTTCATTCACCATATCTCTCGCCCAAAAAACGGCCGCAGTAATATTGATCAATTCCAGTACTTTCTCGTCTCCAAATCGTTCATCGACAACGATGTTTTCAAGCAAGAATGTTTTCTCGTCCCTGTCTTTGAAGTAACCTATAAACTGGTAACTCGCCAATAGGAACCCTTCTAAAAATGCAAAAACAGCATCAGGACTTCCTGCCACAGCAATTTCCATTACTTTCCGATCCAATCGAGAACGAAATGCAGCACCGTGCTTTCGCATCTTTTCTGCATTATCCGATTCTTTGACAAACATTTCAAGAGATTCCATCCCTTCAATGAACTGCGTATCTTTATCTAGTTCAAGGAAATTATACACTGATTCTGCCCTTTCACTTGAAATTCCATACATTTCCGATTGCGCATCTGTGATGTATACGCGGTGACTACACATTGATTGATCTTCGCTTTTCTGTACCTGCATCTTTCTAGGTTTTGAGTTACAAAAATAATCATCCAAACGGACTTAAGGAAGGATATTTCAATGCCTTTTAAAATGAGGCCTTTCATCTTAGCGAATATCGAATTTATAATTCGTCTGATTCATTTAAAAACAATAATTTCGTTGTTCTCCCAAAGATCAAGTAAGATATGCTCTCTTTTCTTAAGGCTCCAATACATCCAAACATAGATTTCTATGGAACGACTAAGCTTCGGTTGACGTGGAACATCTATCTCTTGCTGTTAATTTCTCTCATCCCATTAATCATCATATCAGTATTAACGCGTTCAGTTTACGTCTTCTATTACAGTGCCAGTTTACTTCTAATTCTCATCTCTTTGCTTATCATTCGGCGAACTGGAAACTACCGTGTTGTCTCAGCTTTCCTCTGCTGTACACTTTATTCGATGATTTCATTGTCAATGTTCAGTATCGATAGTTACATTCACTATTTGGAGCCATTTTGGGCATTAGTAATTGTTCTTTATGTGTACTTTATTCACGGGGAAAAGTGGGGTGCGGTAGCCATTATTGCTACCACCATCTCAACGAGCCTCTTTTTTGTGATCACGTTAAATTCAACAATTGGGAATCTCAATGAGATGACATTCTTTCAATCCTTGTCCATGGGGTTCGAATTAAGTATTTGTCTTTCATTAATCGGATACATCCTACATCAGTTCATTTTCTTGAAGAATCATGCAGAACTTGAACTGCGAATGATGAATACTGCTTTGCGCAGGGAAAAAGACATTGTCGAGAGTCGCGATAAAGAAAAGACCATTTTACTGCAAGAAATCCACCATCGTGTGAAGAATAACCTTCAGATTGTGATGAGTTTGTTGCGCATGCAATCGACAAAAATTGCTTCTCCGGAAGCGAAAGAACATTTTAATGATGCGATCAACCGAGTTTTGACAATGTCCTTGATTCATCAAAAATTATACGAGAGTGAAAACTTATCGGCAGTCGATCTTTCTGAATACATCGAATCCTTGGCTTCAGATGTTTTACGTAGCAATCAGATTCCTCGGGTAATTGATAAATCCTTTTCGATTGAAGTTCCTGAAATTGGGATGAAAACGATCGTACCAATTGCATTAATCATTACTGAGCTCATCTCGAATTCAGTAAAACACGCCTTTGACAAAACGGAGCATCCTAAAATTAAACTTTCGGTTAGACTTATTGAAGATTCCAATGAACTCGAATTGAAATATTCTGACAATGGAATATGGAAAGAATCCGACAAAGACACCTTTGGAACAGAGCTTATTGAGGCACTCACCGAGCAATTGGAAGGGAGTTATAGTTTAGATCTATGTGTTCAAAATGGATCCCTTTACACTTTCCGATTTAAACAACTCGACTAATTTAGTTCCTAAATTCTTCCATTTCCATTACGAATGAGTCATTAATCCCGACCAAGAGAAAAATTCAGTACTCTCTTAGAAAAATTTCATGTTAATTTTTTCATCACTCATTTCGAACTTATAGCTTTCTAAATGTCTAAAAAACAGCAGACCAAAAGACGACGAAGCAGAACTGAAAGAGAGTCCCAACTGATCAACACTAAATCGATCGTGCCTAAAGTTCTTTTTATTTATTAAATTCGATTTCAATAAAAGAATATACACTATTGCACAACACTGACGAAAATGCGCTTTAGTGTATCACCTAATTTTAATGGCTAAATAAACTAAAACCTAATAACAATTCATGAACGGACAAAACAATAGAAACCAACAAAATGTAAACTTACAAGGTTTCAATCAAAACCAGATCAATGAAAACCCTATGCCAGGAGCTATCTCTTGGAGAATCGAGGGAACATCAACAAGAAATGCAGGAGGACTAAGAATTCTTAGGTTTACAGACGGGTCACAAACAGTAAGGGTTCACACGCATGATAATTTGAGTTATCCAACTGTACTAGATGATATACATGGAAATCGACTAAACGATTCAACTGAAAGATGGGATCCATACTTAGCGGATGCTGTTAAAAACTATTTAAGAATGGGAACAAGTGCACCTGTTACGCCTAGTGTGGCCGGGGCACCTACTAACTTCTGATTTAGCTACCGCACGAGCTGCAGATTTACAAATCAATGCACGTACAAACGAACTATTTTAATTCTTATGGGCAGTATTCAAATACTGCCCATAAACGAACTCTTTCGTTTTAATGGATTAGACCTAAAGAGCATCAATTGCAAGGATCTTTTTCCTAATTAACCCCACTAGTCGAAATAATCAATTATCACTTTTACTCTCCTCAATTTCCATCACACGATTCATGTCTACATCGTAGTACTGCGTGTTCATTAGTTTACCCATCATGTAATTGATGATAGTGATATCCAATAAATTCTCTTGGTACTTCTGTTGCTTTTCAAGGTCTGGAAGATTCGGGTTCATGCAAATTTCACCTAAATATTTCTTCTTCGCTAAATCACCTTCAAGCCATCGTCCGTTTCGTTTACCGAGCATATAATTACCCATTTTATTCAATTTCCCAAAGGGATCATAGAATTTCCAAAGTCTATCAGGGATACCATTTTTCATGTTTCCTTCCGATTGAATCGTTCCGTTGTCGTAAAAATTATAGACGTAGCCATTCATTCGTCCTGTGCTGTCATTTTCTTCATCAATGGTCAAAAGCTGACGTGTTTCATAGTGATCAGTGTGTGCACAATCGTATTTTTCGAACTTCTCAATAATGTATGCGCTGTACAGTCGATTTCCGGCATCGTCGTAATCAGTCAAGATCCCTTTCGACTTGAACTTAATTGAATCATTTAAAACAATTACTGAATCAAAGTAGTTCGCTTCGTAGAGAAAGTTACCGTTATATCCGTAGAACTTCCAAAGACCAACCTTTTGTTTATTCTTCAATTTTCCATCACGAGCGATTGTATCATTCGGATAGTATTTTGTCATTTGGCACTCAATATCTCCTTTTGAGATCAAGCTTGTGCGACCGTAATATCTATCCTCAATTGAATACGTATTGTACCCTTCTTTCGCCAAAAGTGCATCTAAACTCTGAGTTGAAGTGATATCATCCGCGTAGAAATCAATGGAATCTTCCCATTTGAATTGGTAACGAATACTTAAGGCGTTTTCCTCCCAGATTTTCTCTTCTATTGGCATCCCGTATTGGAACTTCACATAGTGATATTTGAACCCTAAGGTGTCGTATGATTCATAATCTTCTATTGGTTCTCCATCGAGAAAGAATCCGCGTTTGGCTAATCTACCGTTTGTATGATATGACCTCGACTCACCATTCAACAATCCATGCTGTAAGTTAATGTCGTATAAAAGAATAGAATCTCGTTTTGGGAATGTCAGATATGTTCTCAAATAACCATCGAGATATCCATTTTTGAAAGTAGCTTCGGTGTGTGCTTCAGAATCACGTGAAATCATTCGTCCGTCCATCACACCATTTTTAAACTCACCAATCGTAAGATCTCGACCTAGCCAATCGTATTCAGCCGAAATTCCATCACGTTGCCCATTTTTAAACTGTATAACCTGCTGTAAATAACGCGTGCGATGCTTTGGGAAGGTGTCCAAATTAGAGTACGGTTCGAAATAATAATCGTAATACCGTTTTGGTTCTTTGTCTTGATAATTATACAAGCGAAGTTCACCGTCTGCTTCACCTTTGTTGAAGTTGAGCGTGCTTACCACTTTCCCTCTTCGGCTGTAGGCTGTCCAAATACCATGCGGTTTACCATCCAAGAAATGCCCTTCAACTGACTTCACTCCAAGATTTGAACTGAATGCGGAATAGGTCATGTATTTATTGTAGTCGTACAGTAAGCTTGAAAAATATTGGACGAAATCATCTTGCACTTGTGCACTTGCGTTCATCACACCAACGTCGTTCGTCAATGACTTCAACATGTGCCTTTTCTGTTTCCTCTTATGGGCGCGGTAAAACTTGCGGTATCCTCTAAAACCCGTTGAAACGAAAACTTGGACTTTGTTCGATTTCAACTTTACTTTAGCCAGTCCGGAACTGTATTTATATTCAAACTTGCCTGTGTAAAGCTCTTCATTGTCGTAGAGATAAGTATCTGATGTTACATCGTAGATGTTATAGGCACTGTTAACACTTTGGTGTTGCATTGTATCCACCTCATCAAGATCCATTCTAACTCCAGACCAAGAACCTTTCAGTACGAGATCATTGTAACTCGACTCTTTTGTTCCTATCCATCCAGAAAAATCTTCTGTGAAGATCCTAACTTCTCTTGAATGTATATCCCCGAAGCAATTGTACTTCTCTGAAACGTATTCATGCGAAATAGGATCGTATTCAATATTGGTCTGGATTGTCGTATCAGAAAAAGACCATGTTCTGGACAAAATGACTTTATTTGCTAGCTCTTTTGATGCTAAGGTATCCTGCTTATTATAGAAAAAACCTGTCGACTCTGTACCCAAATAATGTCCAATAAAGTAATTGTTCTTCTGGGCGAAAAGGCCATCAATCATCACATTCAAACTCTCCTCTGGTTCATCATTGGCATATTCAATGAACGCACCCAATGAATCATAAATCAGGATATCGTAGAGTAGTCCATCTCGAGCATACAAACTTCGGTAGTATTTATTCGAGTCTGGTTGGAAAACGATTACATCCAAAGGGTTTCCGTTGTCCCAAAAGAGTGTGTCCTCGCTGAGGAGTTCCCCATTTTTGAATTCATATCGAAAGAACAGCTGCCCGTTCATGTAATATTGTTCGTAGATACCATCGAATTTCATGCGCGCTCCGAGACTATCCATCAGGAACCAACGAGGGTATATTAGCCCAGAAACTGGATCATACTCTACCTCATCTTGGGAAGCTCTATCAAAGCGATAACCACTATTGAGCTCATCGTACTGGTTGTAAGATCTTGCATCTGTTAGATCAAAGGATTTCTCGTTCTCACCTTCTAATTCGAGTTCTTCCTTGAAGGATTCAAAATGAATTTCATAAAATCCTGTTGGAAAATCCGGCATTGATGCTTCGCGACAACTTATATCATACGGGATTGATTTTTTTCCTTCTAGGTAATAATATTCTCTTGGATCTTCCATTGAACCTCCTCTCAGTATTGGCTTTTTAGAAAGGAGCGTGTCATTGCGATTCGCAATTTGCAACTTGAGCGTCACTTGAGAATTGGTCATGTATTTCCATTCTCCCGAAGCTTCTCCCAATTTAAATTCTCCAACTATTTGTTGCCAATCATTGCGCCCATTGTATCTGTATGGCCCATCATTTAGTCCCTTTTCGAAGGTTGAATAACCGGTTGAATAATAGTGGTAGATCGAACCACCTTTTCTCAGTTGTTTTCTGTCATCTCCGCGAATAGAATACCAAAGGTCATTTGGGTATTTAATTTCCCACTCCCCTTCTTTTAATCCATTGACAAAATTTCCTTTTTTGAGCGTGTCGCCTTTGAAATTGAGCCACACTGCATGGCCATCAATCGCGTTATTCTTTATGGTGAAATACCCCGCAATTTGATAAGCACCTGGTTGGCACATTCCATTTTCGTCAACCAAACAAAAATCCTTAAAAAGCTGAACATATTTCCCATCTGGAATGGCTCCAAATGGAGGAAGAACATCTTTATCGTGATTGTAGCTGACTTCAATTAGTTCTCCTGGAGTTTTTCGAATTGTTTCAGTTGCGGATTTGCCATATTTCCTTCCCTTCTTAAGTCGTTTCCAACGATGCTTGAGTTTTTTTTGGAGATCTTCTTTTCTCTTTTTTGTTTTGGCCGTTTGAAACTTCTCTCTACTAAATAGAAAATCGCCTGTGAACAGGTTAAAATAATTGTTGTAATCAGCAAAAAATGCTTCATCTTCAACGACTTTCCAATAATCGCGGTGGATTTCAACATCCTTTCGAAATGGATAGACATAGTATTGTTCGCCCTTATGCTGGATCGAATCTACTGACTGCGCATTGACGGAAAACAAACCTCCTATAAAGAAAAAGAGCACGATCCATTTTCTATTCTTGACCATTTGGTACTTCATCCTCCTATTTTTTTTCACTTAATCCTCTTCAAATTCTTCCGCTTCAATCACCTCTTCATCTTCGTCAATAAATGTGTTCATATTGATGTCGTAGTATTGTGTATTGAGCGATTTTCCCAAATCGTAATTGGTGATTTTAATGTCGAGTAAATTTTCGCGGTATTTGATTTCCTCTTCCAAATCGGGAAGATTCGGATTCAAACAAATGTCACCTAAGTATTTTGTTTTAGAAAGGTCCCCAGAAAGCCAACGTCCATTGCGTTTTCCTAGAACGTACACGCCATATTGGTTTAATTTCCCAT
Organism: Fluviicola sp.; assembly: GCA_002733985.1. GTDB lineage: Bacteria > Bacteroidota > Bacteroidia > Flavobacteriales_D > Crocinitomicaceae > UBA4466. The sequence continues at coordinate 33,754 of NVXP01000013.1, forward strand.
AAGGATCGTAATATTTCCAAACACCATCTGGCAATCCGTTTTTCATAACACCTTCGCTTTGCAGCGTTCCGTTGTCATAGAAGTTTTGGACAGACCCATTCATTCTACCGAGCGAGTCGTTTGTTTCCCAACGCGTATACAATTGACGAATTTCATAGTGGTCAGTGTGCGAGCAGTCGTACTTTGATGACATCTCAATCACAAAGCTCTCATACAATGGATTTCCGTTGATGTCAAAATCCGTTAGAATACCTTTCGATTTAAATTTAATGGAATCGTTGATTTCAATGATTGAATCTTGATAATCCACTTCGTAGAGCAATTCTCCATTGTAGCTGTAATATTGCCAACAACCAACTTTCCGCCCGTCAGTCAAATCGCCGTCTCTGGAAATCGTGTCATTTGGATAGTATTTAGTCATGTGATAGTTGATTCCATTTTTGTTCACTAGACTTTTTCTCCCATAATATGGTCGTTGGAAATAGTCTCCACCGAGACCCAAATTTGAAATAACCGATTCCAAGGATTGTGAAGTTGTAATATCTGATGGTTCGAAATAAATTGAATCTTGCCAATCAAATAAATAGCGAACACTTAATTCATTTTCCTCCCAAATCTTCTCCTCGATCGGGAAAGAATATTGGAACTTCACATAGTGATATTTGAATCCCAGCGAATCGTATGCTTCATAATCTTCAATTGGTCGTCCATCTAAAAAGAACCCCCGTTTCGCTAATTTCCCATTTGTATGAAACGCTTTTGACTCGCCTTGCAATAAACCATCCTGAAAATTGAGCTTATAGAGAAGAATTGAATCTCCAGGTCGAAGTGTTAAATAGGTTTTGACATATCCATCCGCTTTTCCATACTTGTATGTTGCCTCTGTAGTTGCCAATTTATTACGTTCAATACTCAATCCATCCATGAAGCCATCTTCATAGTTCGATTCTTCGGTAATCCCTCCATACCAAGAATAGCTAATTTGTTTTCCATGCGCTTTTCCATTCAAATAGTTGGCAACGCTTGCAACGTAGTGAGTGCGCTTTTGAGGAAATGAATCCCTGAGTGGGTGATCGTAATCATAGCCCATCCATGAGTATTCATTCTTCCCTACTGGGAGGGCATAATCGTACCAAATAATCTCTCCATTAACTTCACCTTTTGAATAGCTAACTTCTAACATTTTCTCTCCAAACTGATCATATCCAATCCACAAGCCATTTGGCTTACCGTCCACCATGAATCCTTCAATATTGGACATTACTGCGTTTGCATCTTTGTCTTTCCGGTTCGCTTCATAATCCCCATAATAAGAATTATCGTTTGTCTGGAAGAAACCTCCAAGTGGGTCCGAAAAGAAATTACTGAAAATATACATTGAAAGATCCTTGTCTGTTTCCGACGCATCGATCAAATTCATGATTACGGGATATTTTGTTTTTCCTGTTTTGCGGTAATGCGCCAAATCTTTGATTAATTTTTTCGCTGTGTATTTTGAGTCTGGAAGAGAAATCGTCAAATTTTTCTTGCTGAATTTCAACTTCTTTTTACCGAAATTCAATTCCACAGGACCCGTATATGCTTGTCCGTTTTTACTGAGACTGTATTCGCTGGCTACATTGAATTTATTAGCTTCGCGAATGTGTCGAATGGGAATTGAATCTGGTTCATAATATTCGTAAATCGTTCCGGAGCTCGTTATTTCAAGTTCAAGATCAGCCAAGCGAATGAACTTTTTACCTGTCCAGCTTTCGAACATTTCAGAATAGTACTTCTCTTCATTCATCGTCTCAGAGCCGAGTACGCTGTATGCTTTTATGGAGAGACGTTTATCCTCTGGATAATACATCGACGAATACAATTTTGTTGAATCATCTACAAACCAAGATCGGAACAAAACGGTCGAATCAACCATGGCTTCATTGTTCAAGGTGTCATACGCATTATAGAAATAGAAAGTCCCATAACCAGCACTCGTTGTCTTGAATCCATCAATGATAAATACCTCCTCTACTTCGTGATTTTTCTGAATTCGAATAAAATCTCCTAAGGAATCATATGCTAATTCCATGTAAATTTTACCATCATAATCGTAAATTGATCTGAGGTACTGATTGGAATCTGGCACTTCGGTGATGACGTCATGAGCGTTTCCATTGTCCCAAAAAACAGTGTCTTCTTTGATTAGAACTCCATTTTCGAAGACGTACTTATATGCCAGTTGACCATTCTCGTATCTCGATTCGTAGACGCCTGAGTACTTTGGTCTAGCCCCAATACTATCTAACAACAATCCCCTTGGGAGTAATTTCTCAGCATTTAGATCAAAATAGTGCGCGAAGTAATCATCGTAACCATATTCATTTCCATAGTAAGAGTTACCATAAGACCTCTCATTGTAATAATCATCCTCGTAGAAATCTAAGTCATATGGCGCGCCTTCCAATTCTTCATCTAGCTCGAGGTTTTCTACTTTCTCGTAGGCAATTTCATACATCTGATACGGCAGTTCTGGCCGGTCATATTTAGCATAAAAATTAAACTGATCCCTGCTCGCTCCATAAAGCCCAGCCAACTCTTTTCGAAGCCATTGGGGATGGACGACCAATGTATCATTTTCTTCAAACGACAACTTTGTGGTAATCAATTCATTGTTTCGAATACGCTTTTCATTTTCCCCATAACCCCGGAACACTATATCACGTGTGATCCAAGTTCCTGAGGGCAAACCATTCTTGTAGTCACCTTCCTCTATTGGGTATGCCGAGTTATTAAATTTACGGTAATGTCCATCCTTGGCTCCATTTTTATAGGTGATGTATTCCGTCAGTGTGTCAATATCTGGATAACCTCTTTCGATGTATAAGTCGGCCTGTTTTTCTGTAATCACGTAATCCAAACTACGGCGCTCAAATTTCCATTCGCCTTCTTTAATTCCGTTTACGAACCAACCATGTTTTAAGGTATCGCCATAACGATCTACCCACGTCGCTTCACCTTCCAATAAATTGTTTTTCATGGTGAAGTAACCCGCTACGCGATCTGAAATCATTTCACATTTACCTTTCCCATCAACTAAGCAAAACTCTTCGTAAAGCTGAACGTATTTCCCATCAGGAATCGGGTCGAGCATTGGAATTAAATCGTTGTTCTCTTGGAACCGCTGCTGCATGAGTGGGTATGGATTATTTCTAATGGCCTTCACAAACTTGCGTGAAGTCAAGTATTTCCCTTCCTTCCCACTAAAAAGATCTCTACTGTACCCAGATTGGAATTGACGAATCTCCCGTTTTAGTTTTCTGAAATCTTTCCTTGACATCTCTTCTCCCAATTCTTCAAGCATCATTTCTCGGTAAAGATCGTAGGACAACTTATTGTTCAAACGTGACTCCTTTTGCGCCTTGTAATATTGTGAGTGAGTATTCGTTTCGACTTCAAAAGGGTACACGAAAAACTGGTCTCCATTTATTTCCAAGGTGTCAATCTCTTGAGCATAGCTAACAGAGACTAAACTTAAAAATAGGAGTGTGAATAGTGAAAAGAGTTGGTTAGATTTAGTCATAGTAGGTGTAATCAAACGTTTCGATCTGAAAATTTTTATCATTGTCATTTGTTCTGGCACTAGTATGTGTAACTCGAGATGGCAAATGATTTTTCTCAAGTGTAAAATTCGAGTGTCGGCGCATCAGATAACGTTCCATGCTAAACGTTGAATCTATGAAACCTATACAGTCGCCTTGTTTGTTGTATTCAATGTTTCTTTTGTAATCAAATGGTTCGCGTTCGAATTGAATTTCCGTTGGGTTGTTGGTGTTTTTAGCGTAATCGATTGTCTTTACATCAAATTCATTCACACGATTTACTACGTGATAATGTTTCGAAGGCCGTTTTGGTGTTCCATAAACAATAAAATCTTCACCCGTAGGCCCAAGAATAGAATCAACTGAAAGTGCTCCCCAATGCTTTTCATTTGGCAAGAAAAAGAGGTAGCTCCCATTGTTCGCGTTTGAATACGCCAAGAAATTCGTCGCCGTTTGTTCCAAATCATAGAGTTGGTAACCCGTTAAATCCTCATTTGATTCATTCATTTTACTCATCTTCACTTTTTGGAAACCGTGCACATCTCTAACGCCAAAATAATTAAAGGTAACATCGCTGACTTTCTGCCCTTCGTAGTATTCACAAATCTGAACACGTGTGATTTCACCATTCACATTAAATTCATAGTGCTTTTCTACTTTTATTGATGCAAAATCCTCGACTTTTCCATTCAGATTGTACACTTTTCTATGAATCGTTTTTATATTATTCTCTTTGATCAAGCTGTCATCAAACCAAACTGGAAATGACATATTATCTTCTGATTCCGAAAAAAAATGCTGCATCTCAAAAACGAAATGATTGGATCGCTGTTCCCCTCTTTGGAACAGCTGTCTTTTCTCTTCTGAGCACGCTGTAAAAAGAATAGGAATAATTAAGAGGATGAGAATACGACCTTTCATAGAGGTTGTAAGATAAGAAGATTATGAATCACGCTATTCCTATTATACATTTTTGTTTCTCAGCCAGTTAATTTAACGTAATTTTGTAGCAATTATTGACTTATGCGCCCAATTACGGACTGGTTACCAATTACCCGCGACGAACTTAATAAACGTGGCATTGAAGAAGTAGATGTAATACTCATCTCTGGCGATGCCTATGTGGATCACCCTGCATTCGGTACTGCAGTAATTGGTCGAATAATCGAAGACGAAGGCTTTACGATTGCCATCATTCCTCAACCCAACTGGAAAGATGATTTACGCGATTTCAAAAAATTCGGGAAACCAAAGTACTTTTTTGGTGTAACAGCTGGTTGCATGGATTCCATGGTCAATCACTACACAGCAAATTTGCGCTTACGGTCTACTGACGCCTATACTCCGGGAGGCGAAGCAGGATTTAGACCTGACTATTCAACAACGACATATTCGAAGATCCTCAAGAAGCTCTATCCTGATGTTCCCGTTTTAATTGGAGGAATTGAAGCTTCATTACGACGAGTAACACATTATGATTATTGGTCAAACAAACTGATGCCATCGATATTGGTGGACTCACAAGCAGACATATTGGTTTACGGAATGGGCGACCAGCCGCTTCGTGAATTACTTCGTTTATTGAAAAAGGGCGTTTCCTTCGACAACTTAAAAACCTTAAAGCAGGTCGCTTTTCTACAGCCAAAGTCGGAAGAACTTCCGAAAAACAAGCAATGGAAAACCGTCGAGATGGCGAGTCACGAAGTCTGTTTGGAAGATAAAATCAAATACGCTTCGAATTTTAAAATTGTCGAGGTTGAGTCGAATAAGTGGGCTGCAAATCGCATTACTCAGGAAGTTGGTGATCAGGTTTTGGTAATCAACCCTCCGTATAAAACGATGGAAGAAAAGGAAATTGATCAATCATTCGATCTTCCTTACACGCGATTACCTCATCCGAAATACAGAAAACGAGGTGCAATTCCAGCTTACGATATGATCAAGTTCTCGATCAACATGCATCGAGGTTGTTTTGGAGGCTGTAGTTTTTGTACCATTTCTGCTCATCAAGGAAAATTCATTGCTTCGCGAAGTGAAACTTCCATTATGAAGGAATTGGATAAAGTTACAGAACACCCTGAATTCAAAGGATACATCTCAGATATCGGTGGACCATCGGCGAACATGTACAAGATGAAAGGCAAGGTCGAAGAGATCTGCGCACGTTGTACAAGTCCTAGTTGTATTCACCCTGTGATTTGTTCGAATTTGGATACTTCGCATAAATCGATGACTGAGCTCTACAAAAAGATCGATGCTCATCCAGGAGTTAAAAAAGCCTTTATTGGATCAGGAATACGATACGATTTATTGGTGGATGAATTCAACAAAAATAACGAAGACGGAAACCACGACGAGTATATCGAACAATTGGTAACTCGACACATTAGCGGAAGATTGAAAGTTGCGCCAGAACACACTTCTGATGCAACATTGCGCGTGATGCGAAAGCCATCGTTCAAATATTTCCACAAGTTCAAGGAAAAATACGACGCTATTTCAGAAAAGCACAACCTTAATCAACCATTGATTCCTTACTTTATTTCCTCTCACCCAGGATGTGCGGATGAAGACATGGCAAATTTGGCTGTGGAAACGAAAGATTTGGGATTCAAACTGGAACAAGTTCAAGATTTCACGCCAACCCCAATGACAGTTGCTACGGTGATTTATTATAGTGGGGTTCATCCTTATACTCTGAAACCTTACGATACTGTCAAGAAGAAAGAGGACAAACTGAATCAGCGACGTTTCTTCTTCTGGTACAAACGAGAAAATCACGATCACATTCGACGTACGCTGAAAAAAGCGAATCGTCCCGACATGATTGAGAAATTGATTGGGGATAAACCCAGTCAAACTTCAAGTTCACGTTCAAAACCAGCTCCAAAATGGCTGGAAGACCGACGAAAAAATGACCGTTCTCGAAAGAAACGCAGATAAATCTACTTCAGCTTAACTATTTATTTAGGGCCCTTTCACAGCAAAACGAGACACAATAAATATTTACTTTTATCGTTTCGATAACTATAATGAATAAAAGTAAAATGAAAAAATTAATCTCAGTTTTCACCCTATCATTGGTCTTGTTTTCATCTCAGGCGCAGAATTTAGTCCCCAATCCGAGCTTTGAAAACTATGCTAATACATATTGCGGTATCCAATTTCCATCAGTGTTCAATACAATAATGTACAATTGGATTAGTCCAACAGCAGCATCTCCACAGGTGTATTTCACAAACATCGAAGATAGCTGTTACAACTATCAACCTTTCAGTCAATATACCGGGCCGATTGGAATTAAAGGCAATCAAATACCTAGAACTGGTGACGTAATGTTAGGACTGCGTACCCTTACAATTCCAAGCTTTAATCAAAGAAATTATGTGCAAGTTCCCTTATCGACTCCAATGACCATTGGCAGTCAATATGTTATTGAATTTTATGCTTCGCTTGGTGATTCGATGGAGTCCGCTTCAAATAATTTGGGTGCACTTCTATCAACGGTGGCTCCTTTTTCCAATAACGATCAAGTACTGAATAGTACGCCTCAAATTAACTCTAATTCAATTGTTGACAACGTGACCGACTGGGTATTAATTTCAGATACGATAGTCGCACAAGAAGCCTACGCATTTATTACTATCGGTAATTTTTTCGATGATAACTCAACTACTACTGCACCAAATCCTTCAGCTTCTGGCGGAGGCGGAACGTATGGAGCATCTTACTTCATTGATGATGTGCGTGTTGAAGAGGTTAGCGGAGTTGGAATAACAGGTATTGAACAAGAGGAGCTTTCGATATATCCAACGTTTGTTACTGATCAACTTAACATCGAACTATCAACTGGTTCTTTGGTTGAAATACTGGATACCGAAGGTAAGATTATCTACTCTAAGTTTTTGGAAAGGGGGTTGAATACCCTCTATGTATCTAATTTTTCCAAAGGTGTATATGTCGTTTCTGTACAAAATGGAACAAATAGAATAACCCGCAGAATTGTAAAATAGGATAAAGTCCTGTTCTACAATTCTAAAAAAGTTTTGATTATTTTCATCTAAATTCCAACCCTTGGAAAAATGATGTGTCTTTAATACAGATGAGAACGACTCTTGACTTACATCAACACCTGATTGATGGCTCTAAAAAGGGAGACAGGAAGGCGCAGAAAGGCCTTTTTGATCTTTACAATAAAGCCATGTTTAATATTGGTGTGCGACTTTTAGGGAATACTGATGATGCGGCCGACATCACCCAAGAAACATTTATTGATGTTTTCACTAAGATCGAGCAATTTCAAGGAACAGCTACTTTTGGAGCTTGGATCAAACGCATAATGATCAACAAATCGATCAATCATTTAAACCGAAGGAAAGTCCATTATTCCCTCGATGAAAATGAGCCAGTTATACAGGTAGAAACACCTGACGACGATCAAAATCAGTTGATGCACACGCTAAATGAATCCATTTCAACGCTCCCAGAAGGATGTCGTGTGGTCTGTACTTTGTATTATTTCGAAGGATATGATCACGGAGAAATTGCCACCATTTTAGGAATTAGCAAGTCAACAAGTAAGTCTCAGCTCAGTCGCGCAAAAACACTTCTGCGGGCAAACGTTTATCAAAAAATTGAGAAGTCGATGCTCACGGTAGCTATCGGGAACATCAAGACCTAAAAGAGCAAAAGATGAAAAACGAACAAAACATCGATCATACAGAATTTGACACATTCGAGGCGCCTACGAACTTGTGGGATCGCATAGAAAAAGGACTGGACGATAAAAAATCAAAACGAAGAGGTATTATTTGGTGGAAAATTGCTGCTGGAATTGCACTTATTGGTGGACTTGGATACGGGATGATTTCTCTTTTATCGAATAACAGCATCGTAAAAGACAATTGGAAAGCAGAACTCAAGTTACCCGTAACCGAGGGCGACACAAGCAAAGTTGACACAAAAGACACAGTAGATCAAAAGAAAGAATATTCATTTCCTACTATCCAACCCTTAGCTCTTGATTCAATAGCTACACCTGAAACTCCTCAGGTCAATACAGCATTGCCTTCTTGGATGACTTCACCAACTAAGACTAAGCCAAGACTTGGTTATCTAACTGCAACTAACCCATTTGGTTCTGGTGGAAGCGGGGACGGAAGTGGGGGCGGAACAGATTCAGGAACAGGAACAGGTTTGGCAACTACGACTTGGACTGCATCACCAAACATAGTCACTTACAGCTTCAATTCTCCTGCACCAACTTCTAATGGCTCTATGAATACGGGACCCCAGTCAGGTCTTTACGGCGGACCTGTGAACGTTCCAACTAATGGAGTTCTCGACGGCGTTTATATTTCGGAGCACATTCCAACAAAACGAATGATTCCGTATGAAACACTAGGAGACGCTGATCGAAAGAAAAACTCAAATGAATTGGGACTTGGGACTGATTTACGCTCACTATCTAGTTATGCATCCATTCAGGAAAATGCTTTCAAACCAACCTCAAAAGACCCACTTTCGACTTTTAGCATTGACGTTGATGGCGCATCATACAGTGATGTTCGTGGTATGATTAACCGCAACGAACTTCCAAATCCAAATGCAGTGAGGCTGGAAGAGTTCATCAATTACTTCCCGTATGATTATCCTGAACCAACTAGCGAACACCCTTTTTCTGTAAACACCGAATTCGCAGAGTGTCCATGGAACCCAACGCATCAATTATTAAAAATTGGTATCAAAGGAGAATCGATTGAAAAGACTCAGTTACCAACCAATAATTTAGTGTTCCTCCTAGATGTTTCTGGGTCGATGAACAATCCTGAAAAATTGGTACTCTTGAAAAAAGGCTTCCGATTACTCGTGAATGAATTGCGTGAAGAAGACCGCGTAGCAATCGTTGTTTATGCTGGTGCTGCTGGACTCGTTTTACCACCAACATCAGGAGCAAACAAAGACCAAATCTTGGATGCATTGAACAAATTGTCAGCAGGTGGAAGCACAGCGGGTGGTCAAGGAATCAATTTAGCCTATGCGACTGCAGAAGATTACTTCGATCCAAACGGAAACAACCGCATCATTTTAGCCACAGACGGTGATTTCAATGTTGGGGTTTCTGGCAACGACGCATTGGTGAAATTGATTGAAGAAAAACGCAAATCAGGAGTATTCCTGACGGTTCTTGGGTTCGGTCACGACAATTTTCAATCGGATAAAATGGAAAAATTGGCCAACAATGGAAATGGGAATTTCTCCTTTATCGACAATATTCTAGAAGCCAAGAAAGTACTCGTTACAGAAATGGGGGCTACCCTCAAAACGATTGCCAAGGACGTGAAAATTCAAGTGGAATTCAATCCAAATTATGTCAGTAGTTACCGACTTCTGGGGTATGAAAATCGCATGTTAGAGCACAAAGATTTTGCCAACGACACGGTGGATGCTGGAGAATTGGGTGCAGGACATACTGTTACCGCGGTTTACGAACTTATTCCACCTGGTGCGGCAGATGCAGACAATCCAAACGATGATGGAACAGACCTGAAGTATTCTAAAGTTGAAATGAAATCCTACGGGCTATATGCTGCTGAATTAGCGACGGTGAAATTTCGCTACAAAGAACCTGATGGAACCAACAGTAAATTGATCGAACAGATCATTCTGAATTCACCTGAAATGAAAGCATCACCGGACTTCGAATTTATTCAAGCCGTGATTGAATTTGGCTTAATCCTAAGAGGATCAAGTTATGCAGGAAGTGCTAATTTCGATTCTATTTTGAAACGCGCAAACGAGGCAATTGGTGATGACCCGTTCGGTTACCGCCGTGAGTTTTTAGTCTTGGTTGAAAAAGCCAAACTGCTTTCTGACCCAATGTTAGAATAAACAAGAATTCTCTATCTCTTTGCAAATTTGAACTGCGTTTTTGCACCATTTTCGAACTCAAGAATAAGTAGGTATTGACCCATTTTTAATTCACTCACATCTACGTTCATTGTATTTGTGGACAGTTCTTCTGAATACACTTGGCGCCCTGTGATATCAACTATCAACAAACTAGCTTTGCCATAATCTTGATTGAGTGAAACAGTAAGTTCATCTGTTGCCGGATTTGGATAAACAGCTCCATATTCGTGATTCATTTCATCTACCGTGAGGGAATTTGCATCGAAGACATTCATTGCAATCGCTGGAATAATATCTGACCCAAAACCGAGTGCAAACTCACCAGCATCAGTGAATACTGGTGTAATCGCTTCCAAAGTTAAGTCGATCGATCGACCGTATTCAATACCTGTATCGAAGCCAAAGAACAATTCAGGGTTACTGGTCTTTACGCAAGTTAAGTATCGCTGGTTATCAGAAAGTTGTACTGGAATATTTAACATTCCGTAAACAGTTTCTCCCTGAAGATCACTTGGGTAGTAGTAAAACCCACTTGCAATTTGATTTAAGCTATTGAATGCCAATGCTGGATCATTCAAATCTGTAAATACATCATTCCATTCGTAAAAAGAAATGAAAATTTCTTCACCTGATAAATCGACGCCTGAATTATAGCCAGTAACAGCTGAAAAATAGAGACCTTCAATTGCTAAACGGCTCGCATTTGGATCCTCGAACGCAACGCACATCTCAATAGAATTACTTGAATTCGCACTATAATTAGCATTTGACACGGGTAAATTTGTCGTCGGATCAATACTACAATAACCGATCAATGAATCAGAAATGACGAAATCGTAGCTCAATGAATTATCGAAATCCGATTCATCAGGAATACCAAGGTCAATATCATAGGTTAACGTATATCTGCCATCGGGATAAGTTGCTTGCGAATAAGCAGGAAGCGTATTTATTCCTCCTGTAAAAACATCAAGGCTATCTCCAGAGCTCAAGGAATATATCGCACTCGTTTCAGTCCACGTTCCTGCAGGACCTGTAACAGTTGCTGTAACAGTTACATTGGACTGCGTTGCTGATCCATAGTTATACACCTTCGTCCCTACATCAAATCCAAACTCAGAAGCATTTTGAGCTGTTAATGCTGAAGTTGCTGCAATTTTCGGTGAAACAGTAGACTGAGCAGTTATTCCGACATCGTTTGCATAAAGTCCCAGTTTATTTCCAAGAAACGCAATTACATCTTCCCCTGCATCCAATTTCGCACGGATCACGGCGCCATCTGATTTTGAAATAAACGCAAAAGGTATCGAAGTCAATGGACCATCTGTTGTACCAGGCACATCAATTAACGCATCTTCTCGATTGACCATTATCACGCCAATTGCTCCAGCCTGTTCCGCCATAAGTACTTTTGTACCATACCAGCAAACATTCGCTGAAACACCATCATATCGATATACAAACGCAATTTTTCCAGTTAGATCATTCACCAAAGGTCCACAGCCCTCATTTGCCAATGGAATTCCTTGAGCGTTGATTCCTGGAGTGCCATCATCTACAAGCATTACCGTATCTTCAATTGCATCAAGAGGGTTGTCCAAGTTTACCAAGCCCCAATCTGCGCCATCTCCGTTACTCGTGAAATTATACCCTCCAGCGATACTGGCTGGTTCAATTACTGAAAAGGAAACTTGGCAAAAGGCCGAATGCGCACCAATCAAGCACATTAATATGATCGTAAACTTTTTCATTTCTCGTGTTTGGCAGCAAGTTATGATTTTTTATTAAAACAAGGTAGCTCACTTTTTTACTCTTGTTATCACATAAGTATTTTGTATTTTGGTAGAACAGCAATCATCATTTATGAGACGTCTACTACTTTTTTTTGGAGCCATTTTGTGCGCTCTAGTTTCCACCGCTCAAAGTCATGCTTCTGCCGAATTCCAACCAACATATTGGCAGTACTCGAATATTACGCCAGGAGTTCTTGAAGCAGTTTCGTGGACAAACACCCGAATGAAGCAGTTGCAGAGCACTACTCCATCCTGCTCAGGATTGCCAATGGCATATGGGATTTTGGGATTATTCGATGATGGAAAAGAGTATTTCAATGAAAATGGAAAGTACGTAGCCAAACTATCAGGAATTTCTGTAGAAGACCAAAAGAATTCTGTATCCGCTGAATTGGACGCATATGGTTACGCCTATAATCACTTGATGGCTGAGGAAATCCAAAATGGTGGAAATAAATTTGATGGGAACAGCATTCGAAATGTCCTACTTCAACTAAGTGAAATCCCTGATTCTGGAATGGTAAACATTTTGGCTCGAGACATGCAAGTATATGAAGTTTTGCGATTTCTAAATGACAATAAACGGTCCGTGCATTTTGAATTTACGGACTACGAAATTTCCTTAGAAGCAGTTTTCGGTCAAGCCAATTTTGACGTTCTTTCTTCCAAAAAAATTCAATTTACAGATGCAGGAGCTCTATCGGATTCGGGCATTGCCTATTCAATCTCGAATGCAAAATCAATTGAATACGGTCCAGCAATTTGGAATCCTGCTCCAGTATGTAATTACAGCTCCAGAAGTGGGACAGTCATTTCAGCAATCACAATTCACACCATTCAAGGGTCGTATGCCGGTGCGATTTCATGGTCGCAAAATTGCAATTCAAACGTTTCTTTTCACTATGTGATCCGCTCATCTGATGGACAGGTTACCCAAATGGTCTTGGAAGCGGATAAGGGATGGCACGTAGGATCAGAAAACCCATATACGATTGGGTATGAACACGAGGGATATGTTAATGATCCAGTTTGGTATACTCCAGCGATGTACAACGCTTCTGCCGATTTAAGTCGCGATATCGTTAGCAGTGGTTACGGAATTCCACCGCTTCGCACATTTCATGGTGATGCAACAGTTGGCACGAATACACTTGGAGCCTGCACGAAAATCAAAGGACATCAACATTACCCAAATCAAACGCATACTGATCCAGGAATTAATTGGGATTGGGAAAAATATTATCGTTTGATCAATAATACACCAAGCTACAACCTGATTTCATCTGCCTCAGGAAATTTTTATGACACAGGGGGAGCGACAGGAAATTATTTAGATGATGAGCGTGAAATTTGGCTTTTTCAACCAATATCGGCCTTAAGTATCACACTCGATTTCACCTCTTTTAATACTGAAGTTGATTACGACTACCTCTATATTTACGATGGATCAACGATCGATGCTCCGCTTATTGGTATATACACTGGAACAAATTCACCTGGGATTGTTACTTCAACTGGAGGCGCAGTCGTTGTAGAATTTAGGAGTGATTGTGGAACGAATAGTTCGGGTTGGGAAGTGGCATATTCTTCGACTTCTATCGATCAAAATGCACCAAGCACATCAATCACGGCTGGTCCAACTTGGCAGGTAGATGATTTCACTGTTGATATTACTGACACTGATAACGAAAGTGCGATTGATCAAGGATATTATTTGGCCGCAGAAAAGAACATTGCTGATAACGGATGGAAGTCAAAGGGAAGCTATGGGTTTGCGCATGAAGATTTTGAAGATGCAAATACGACCTGGACGAACCAAGTTGGGTTACATACTATTTCAAATGGCGGGTTTATCTATGCCGACGCGAACGAACAAAATTCGAATGCGTATGCTTCAATTGCCCAAGATGCGACGAGCAAATTTCTCTTCGAGTGGAATCAAACCATCACTTCTACTGGATCGAATTCACGTGCAGGAATGCATTTCTTCTGTGATGCACCAACTTTACCTAATCGAGGGAATTCCTATTTTATTTATCTGAGAGAAGCCACGGACAATCTGCAAATTTACCGCGTGACGAGTGATGTGTTTTCGGTAGAATCAAACAACCCTGTGATCATTGATCCAAATATCGAATACAATTGTAAAGTTTCTTACGATCCTTCAACAGGTAAAATTAAGGTCTATGTTGACAATGTATTTGTCGCTGAGTGGATAGATCCGCAGCCATTAATTTCTGGAAACTCCATTTCCGTTAGAACCGGAGGATGTTCAGCAGTTTTCGATGATATTCACGTGTATCGTTCTCGTGGAAATCAAGTTACCATTCCAGCTGGTTTTGGTGAGTTAATGTCAATTGAAAGTGAAAACGCGCAAGAAACAGGATTGGTAAATAGTATTGTTTTGGATTCTGCCGAAAATTGGTCAACGATTACCAGTGAAACGTATCTTTTGGATTTCACTGCCCCTGTTCTTGATTATTTGAATGATGGTTCAGCAAGTGATATTGACACCTTTAATACGGCTACGTTTGAATCAAACTGGACGATTGAAGATATTCATTCTGACATCTCTAATTTTGATTACGGAATTGGAACTGCTCCAAACCTGGATGATGTTGTGGCTTGGAATTCGAATGGATTATTGTCTTCGATTAGTTCTGTACTTACTTCACCCATTCAAGATCAATTGTATTACATTTCTATTCGAGCTGAGAACAACGCAGGTTGGGAGTCTGAATTTGCTTCGGACGGTCAACGATACGTGAATGATCTGAGTACAGATGAACTTAATGCTTTATTTGAATCGATTGAAATTTATCCAAACCCAGCAAGCGACGTTTTGAAAATTTCGGGACTTCCATCTGAAGCTACGCTTTATTTGATTGACGGGAAGGGAGCGATTGTGAGCACCGAGAGCAGCTCTTCTTCTACAAAGCAACTGGACGTTTCACAATTTGCGCGAGGCAGCTATCAATTGATGATTAAAGTTGGAGGTGCATTTGTAGTGAGAAAGGTTATTCTGAAGTAATTATTCCGTTAAGCACTTACCCTTTTTATCAATGTAGAACCAGTCTCATCCAACCCACCAAAAGTGTTCTCCGTCTGATTCTTTTGTTGCATGAATTGAAACTTGAACGCGAACCCTCAAGTTCGAGGAAGTGAGGGAGAGAATCGTAGATTTTTGAAGACCGAACGCAAAAAAAAATCCCGCCACTCCCCCGATAGTTATCGGGAAAGGACGGGATAAGTATATTAAAAAAAGATTTCTCTTATTACTCAGCAGCAGCTTCTCCTTCAGTAGCAGCTTCTCCTTCAGTAGCAGTTTCTTCTTCTTCCTCATCAGCGGAAGCTCCACGAGCCATTTTCACACCAACTACGACAGCCTCAGTAGGCTCAAGAATAGTTACATTTTTAAGATCTAAATCTTTAATACGAATAGATGTACCAATACGCATTTCCGTAACGTCAAGTTCTACTACTTCCGGAAGATTCCCAGGAAGACCGTATACTTTCAACATTCGGTAGTTTTGACTAAGACGACCTCCATTCATCACTCCGATTGCCGATCCAGTTGTTCTTACTGGAAGACTAACTTTCACTTCTTTTTTGTCCTCTAACTCAAGAAAATCAACATGACGAGGCTTATCAGTAACAGGGTGCATTTGCTTTTGCTGAATGATCGCCATTTTTTTCGTTCCTTCGATATCAATCTCGATTTGGAATACGTCTGGAGAGAAGATAATTTTCTCCATGTCTACCGACCTTACAGAAAAGTGAGTTTGCTCACCTGTTCCATAAAGTACACAAGGTACACGTCCAGCATTTCTAACTGCTTTCGCGTCCTTCTTCCCTACGTTCGCTCTAAGCGAACCGCTCAATTGTACTTTTTTCATTTTGTTTATTTTATATTAATTATCAAATCCAGATAGTCATCGGGATTCAAGGTCTTGATGCTCCCGAACTTATCGGGATGCATCGGATATTTTAATCTTATGATATAATAAAGTGTGAACTAATCGATTGATTGTTTACCATTCTTCGAATGACATCCGCGAATAGATCAGAAACAGTCAATACACGGATTTTTTCGTGCTCTTGTTTCAATGGAATTGTATCCGTCACAATTAATTCTGTGATTTTTGAATTGGTTAAACGTTCAAATGCTGGTCCTGAAAGAACAGCATGTGTACAGAAAGCACGAACACTTTTCGCTCCATTTTCCATGAAGAGATCGGCCGCCTTCGTCAAAGTACCGGCAGTGTCAATCATGTCATCGATAAGGATAACATCTTTTCCACTAACGTCTCCAATTACGGTCATTTCAGCTATTTCATTTGCTTTACGACGTTGCTTGTGGCAAATTGCCAAACCAATATCGAGCTTTTTAGCATATGAATTTGCTCGTTTTGCACCTCCAGCATCTGGAGCAGCCATGATCAAATTACCGTTGTTGAATTTCTCAATTTCCTTGAAGAAAATTGTTGACCCAAATAGGTGATCAACTGGTACTTCAAAAAATCCTTGGATCTGATCTGCGTGCAAGTCCATTGTCATGATGCGATCAATTCCCGCTGCCATGAACATATTCGCCACCAATCGTGCTCCAATTGCAACACGTGGTTTGTCTTTTCGATCTTGTCGAGCAAAACCAAAATAAGGAACAACAACAATGATTTTATTTGCAGAAGCACGTTTTGCAGCATCCACCATCAACAACAACTCAAAGAGATTATCCGTTGGGGGCATTGTTGATTGAATCAAGAACACATCTTGACCACGAACAGTTTCTTCAAATGATGGTTGAAATTCTCCATCACTGAAATCTGTTACTTTTACATTTCCGAGACTCGTACCGTACGATTTTACGATTTTTCCTGCTAAGACTTCCGATGCTCTACCTGCGAAAATTTTTACTCCTGCTGACATACAACTGTTTTGAGGGTGCAAATTTACGTAAAATCCTTTATTGACAGCATATAGAAGCGGTAAAATCCAATGATTCTACTGTTTTTCAGATAAAACTCTTGTTTGGGATGGGTATTTTGCTCCTAAAAGCTACGATTTCAATGGTTTAATTGAATTCCCGTTCAGCATTCAAAGGTCTTAATGTTCTATGTTCGCTGGTTTAGTATTCAAAAATGAAAATCTTGACCATACACGTCGGCTGATTTGCGTTCGGCCTTCGGAACTTCCCGTTCAGCATTCAGTCTTCAAAAATCTATGATTTCCTTCATGCTTCTGAACTTCCCGTTCAGCATTCAGTCTTCAAAAATCTATGATTTCCTTCATGCTTCTGAACTTCCCGTTCAGCATTCAGTCTTCAAAAATCTATGATTTTTTCTTCTTTCGTTTTTTGCGCTTTCGCCAATCGAAATCAATATCACGTTCGTTGATTATCCCAATTCTGAGGGAAACAAAAAAGCGATTCGTTTCGAAGTTCTCTGCTGGCAAGCGAGGCATGAAGTGATATCCCGTTTGAAAGTGTACAAGCCAAATTTTATACCCGATCACTGGCGCAATTCCAAGGCGCGTATCATCGAAATTTGTTCGCATGAAAATGTTAGCTCCATAGGTTAAGCCGAGGCGTTGCGTTTTAAACCAATACCCCATGTCGTAGCCGAGCATGTTGTATTTAAAATTGTAGTTAAATCCTAAATGGGCTGCGTGTGTTTGCGGATTCTTCAATCGAACTTGTTTCCATTGGCGTTCCACCCCAATTTCTGCCACGGTGTATTTACCACGTTGTAGACCAAAATAAGGTCCCGACTTTTTTACCGAAATCTCTAACAACGGCTTCTTTTTCCCGAAAAGCCCCCCCTTTTTTTGACTAAAACCAAAAACAGGAAGCAGCAAAATGCACAGTACAATTAGTTTATTCATCCTCTGGTTTTTTTAGTCGATCCAAAAGTTCTTTATCGTTTAACGCATTTTTTAAGAAAATGGTACTATTCTTCAAAGAAGGCATCAAGGCTGCTGACACACTTTCAACTGGTAAATACAATAACGAACCTTGTTTGGAATCTTCAGAAATAATATCCGACTTCTCGTCATACGATTCAAGTAAAATGATCGCTGTACCTGTAAACAGAAGCATTTTTACGCCACCGAAAAGGGCTCCCAACAAACGATTTGGAAGGCTCAACTGAACAGCCTTTACGACTTTCTCAATTGCAATTCCTGCGAAATAAACCATCGCACCAATAAGTAAAAAGGTAATGGTAAACGAAATCGTTGGTAAATATTCAGAGGTCATTGAAAATTTATCTTGAAGGAAACCGGATACGCCATCTGAAAAGTGAATTCCAGCATAAAGACCAACAAACAGTGCCAAAAACGTAAATAACTCAATGATGAATCCCTTTTTGAATCCTCGCCAAATTCCAATGCCAATTGGAATTAATATTAGTATGTCTAGTAAACTCATATAAGCCGATGCGTCCCGATAATTTCGGGAGCATCATATAATGCATCTCTTTCCAGAACGGAATTCAATAGTTAAACAAAAACTCTCTCAATAAGAAATTAATCACAATCTGAGATCAGCTGAGTGCTGAATGATAATGCAACTTCTGTCCACAACTTCGAAACTCCGTCGTCTCCTGTATGCAAGTCATAACACTCAGCATTCAAGGTTTTAATTCCAAGAATTGCGTTCCAAATGCTAACATCCACTGAAGTATCAAACGTGAATTTACCATCTACTAAAGTATAATCTCCTTCGATATCAGCACTTACGCCATTCATCGATACCTCGATTACGGCTTTGCCATTGTCTTTCAATTTTTTCACACTTCCATCAATAGATGCTGTGTTCAATGTTCCGAAGAATAAATTTGCGATTTTTCCATTTCGCTCTTCATTATTTGTTTCTACTGAAGCCGTTTTCATCGAAAATTTCATCGACTCAATAAGCGCTATTGGATTATCTGAAGAACCATCACTTGTAATGTCAATCACGTTGAATGTTCCACCAACTGGCTTTTTCTCTGTTGTCTTGTATGATGTCCAAGCAAATT
Source organism: Fluviicola sp. (assembly GCA_002733985.1). GTDB lineage: Bacteria > Bacteroidota > Bacteroidia > Flavobacteriales_D > Crocinitomicaceae > UBA4466. Next base: position 53,059 of record NVXP01000013.1, read on the forward strand.
CTGTTGCCGTACTATCATAGGTGTAAAAACAAATTTCAAGCGGTGTCTCTTCAACCACTACTTCTTCACTATCACCACAAGATGCGAAGACCAATGTTCCGGCAATCGCTAAACTCCATATTATTCCTTTTTTCATCTGAATCAATTTACACGGATAAAAATACACAACCTTTCATAAAGATTGGGGTTCGGGAGCAATAGAATTTAGGATATGTGTAATTTCGCAGAATGGATTATGACATTGAACTAAAGTTTCAACGCTTGAAAGTTGAATTGGAGAAAATATTTGGCGGCGGCATGGATGTTCAGGCCATCTTATTTTTAATTGGTGTTAACGAATTAGGAATTGGTCATAAAGATTTCTCAAAGCAAGAAAAAACTGAATTACTCCACGTAGCAATTTGCACGCTCCTAGAGCCTTATGGTTATTATGAGTTTGAAGGTCGTGATTCTGATAAATGGCCACACTTTAAATTGGTCAAAAATTTGCCAAAATTGGAAGATCGTGATCAGCAACACCTTATTAAGGAAGCAATGATCGCTTATTTCTCACAAAATGACTACGTTGATCTCAACTCAACTGTCGCGTAATACGTATATTTAACCTCTTTTTTAAAACACACCTATGGAATTTTGGATCAAAGCATCGCAGTTAATTCTTTCATTGTCGATCCTCATTTTTTTACATGAACTAGGACATTTTCTTCCAGCACGATTCTTCAAAATCCGTGTAGAGAAATTCTACTTATTCTTCAACCCTTGGTTCGCGCTTGTGAAGAAAAAAATTGGCGATACAGAATGGGGAATTGGATGGATTCCGCTCGGTGGATACGTGAAGATCTCTGGGATGGTTGATGAGTCAATGGACAAAGAGCAGTTAGCTGGTCCACCTCAACCTTATGAATTCCGTGCAAAACCAGCATGGCAACGTTTGATTGTGATGATTGGTGGTGTGACAGTAAATATTATTGTCGGAATTGTCATTTACATCATGGTAATGTTCGGTTGGGGAGAAGATCAACTCCACACGAAAGACCTCGAAAATGGCTTGGCTATTCATCCTTACATGCAGAAATACGATTTGCGTTCAGGAGACAATATTCTTGCAATAAACGGAATTGATGTTGTCAATCCGGGTGATATCAACCGTGGGATAATGATTCGCGGTCAATACGACTTGAAGGTTCAACGACCAGACGGAACAATTGAACCGGTTATACTTCCTGAAGGCATCGAATATGAATTATTCGAAAAAGAAGGAGCAATGCAGCCATTTGGATTGCGTTACACTACCAAAATTGTAGAGTACTTATATATCAACCAAAAATTAGAATTTAACGACCAAACGGTACTTCTGAAGAGTACACCTATTCTAACTGTTGATGGGAAAAACCTTCGTGATTTAAAACCAGGAACACGATCAACGGAGTACGCCAAAAAGGAAGAAGTTAAGATCTCATATATTGACGAGAAAGACACTGTCATTTCAACAATTACGGGTAAACAAGTTCAACTTCTCTTTCAAGCAATGCCCGCATTCGTGGCAAACTTACGTCCTGAAGACGAGTTTCTATCAATGAATGACAAGCAGATTAACTTCTTTGATGAAATAACAACTACGACGTATAACAACGTTGGTAAAACAGTTAGTACGCTTGTACTTCGTGGTACAGATACTGTTGCTTTAAGTTTAAACGTAAGTAAAAGCGGTTTAATGGGATTCGTTCCAAAAAGCAGCATATCTGAAGATGCACAATACATCCGTCACATTTCTTATGGTTTCGGAGAAAGTCTTGGTCGTGGTTTCACAATGGGGATGACTACACTCGGCGATTACGTCGGTCAGATGAAATTCCTCTTTACGAAAAAAGGAGCAGGATCAGTTGGAGGATTTGGTGCTATCGGGAATCTTTTCAGTCCGACTTGGGATTGGCATAGCTTCTGGATGAACACTGCATTGATTTCAATCATTCTTGCCTTCATGAACATTCTTCCGATCCCAGCATTGGATGGTGGGCATGTTGTCTTCTTATTGTATGAAATAATTACAGGAAAAGAAGCGCCGCAAAAAGTATTGGAATATGCTCAAACAGTTGGATTCTTCATTTTAATCGCTCTTTTACTATATGCGAATGGAAATGATATTTATAGTGCGTTTGTCAAATAAATGAGATTGAAACTCATCTCAAACCGCTTATGTTTGAATACGAACCAATAAGAATTGAGCTCAAATAGTTTGGTTCGAAATTTGTAAATTGCTTTAATAAATCAAAAACGATGAAAAAAATATTTTTATTCTTTGCAATGACGATTGTTTCCGTGACAATGTCATTTGCTCAATTAGAGGAAGGACATATCGCTTATGACATTGAAATGTCAAGTGATGATCCGGATATTGCCGCAATGACTTCCATGTTTAGCGGAAGTACAATGAACCTTTACTTCACAAAAAATCTAGCACGTACAGAACTCGATTTTGGTTCAATGATGTCGATTTCAACAATTGTTAACTCTGAAACGGATGAAGTTCTTCTTCTAATGGGAGGAATGATGGGTGAAAAAGCAATCCTAACAACTTCAGATGAAATGGGAGCTGATGACGAGGAGGAGGAAGTCAACATCACATGGTCTTTCACAAAAGAGACAAAGATGATTCTTGATTACACGTGCAAAAAAGCAATTGGGACAGACGATGATGGAGAAGAGATCATCTATTGGTATACAGAAAAAATCAAGTCTGTTAATCCGGATCGAAAGAGTGCTGTGGCTCAATTACCAGGAATGGCATTGCAATATGAAATAGACCGTGAAGGGATGATCATGACATTTACTGCTAGCAAAGTAAAAACTTCGTTAGACGAAGAAACAAAAGCAACTAAGTTTACATTTGACATTCCAGAAGGATATACTGAAATGTCTTACGATGAATTTTCCGAAATGGGAATGTAGTCCACATTAATCATTGAAAAGGCGGGTCGTTATGATTCGCCTTTTTTTGTATACAAGGTTTTGGGTTGGATCGATTGTTTATCTTTATGTAAGAAAATAAAATCTCATCAAATTGTCAGATTACTTACTAAATAACTGGAATGATTTAACTCATAGTTTACCAATAATTAAAACTGAGTTGTATCAAAATCTAACCGATCTCTACAATTCTGAAGATCGATTCTACCATAACTTAAGCCATATTGAAGCACTTCTGAAACTATCTGAAGAACACCAACATTTGCTAGAATCGCAAGAAAGCATTGATTTCGTTATTTGGTATCACGACGCAATTTACGATGCTTCGAAAAGTAATAATGAAGAAGAAAGTGCACAATTAGCCAAAAAAGATCTAGCAAAACTTGGTTTAGACACGAACATAATTGAAAACTGCTACGACTTAATAATCGCTACTAAAACACATCAACTCTCTAAAGATTTAGACTCTTTCGACTCTCAATTTTTACTTGACATTGATCTTTCAATTCTTGCTTCTGAACGTGATCAATACATTGAGTACACTCAGCACATTAGAAAAGAGTACACAATTTACCCCGACTCTATTTACAAAGAAGGACGTAAAAAAGTATTGAGACATTTTCTTGAAATGGAGCACATCTACAAAACTGAACTTTTTCAAAACTTGTGGGAATTTAGAGCTAAGGAAAATCTCAGCTATGAAATTTCTTTACTTTAAGAGGGAATCAACCTTGGCCTATACCACTGCCTTATCTAATTATAGAAACATGACCATTGTATTCGACTGTTTGGGTTTTAGCACTGCTGTTATTGTTGAATGTTAAGGTCCAAATATATACTCCGTCTTGACATAAACTACCATTAGACGTGCCATCCCAGGCTGCATTTAAGGTCTTGGAATTGAAAACTGACTCACCCCATCGATTGTAAATTCTAAGCTCATAATCTGAAAGAAATTCCCCCGTGATTACTGGTTGGAAATATTGATTGTGGTTATTTCCGTCAGGAGTGAAACTATTGGGAATGTAGACATACACATCACAATCCAAAAGTTCTATAAAAATGTCATCCGAACTCGTGCCACATGCATTGCTGACATCAACACTCACAACAACTGTTTCGCCTGGAGAAAAACTCCCGAAATCTACCAAAACCTCATCAGAAATAGATCCATTTGACCATAACACTTCGTCATTTGGCGAACTTTCAATGCTCAGAATAAGTGGCTCGCTTAAGCAATTTGCTAGGTCATTACCCAAATCAACAAAAGGAACATCGTCAACAATAACATCCAAGGTTGTCGTGGCATTACAATTGGCAATACTTACAGTATACGTTATCGTATGATTTCCAGATCCAGAAGTCGTTGGGTTAAAGGTTCCGAGTATGTCATCTGTAATTCCATTTCCACTCCAAACACCGTTCGCAATATTAGCACTTAGGTTTATATCTGGAGTTGACATGCATAAACTTCCAACAGGTAAAATTTCCACATCAAATACATAGGTTATTGTAACCGTCGCCTTGGAAGAATCGGATCCACAAAACGTCTGCGGAACAGTATATGTATATATTCCATCCAAATCTATCGACGGGTCGAGAAACGAAGTACCTGTAGAAAGTGCCGGTGACCAGGTTCCATTCAAATCAGGACTGCCTTGTAAAATGGTCATTAAATCTATGTTATTATCGTAATCACATAGGGTTACTGCACCGTCAATACCAGCATTCGGAGGTCCATTGATTTCAATGGTAAACTCAGTAGTGTCAGTACAGAAGAAGTTTTCCAAAACATATTGAATACTATATGTTCCTGGGGGAGCTGACGAAGGAGAAAATGTTGTCCCACTAAAAGCTGGAGTATTCTGAACATTTATCCACGTTCCTGACAATGGAACTCCAAGATCTAACAAGGCTTCCAAATTGACATCGGCTTCCGTTTGACACCATGATACTCCGACATCACTTCCCGCATTTGGAACAGAAAGAACGACTATATCCTTACTGAAGTTATCAGAACCGAAGGCATTATCTACAGTGAGTTCTATTGAATAAGTGCCTACATTATTGAAACAAATCGTTTGAGGATTTTGGGCCGTTGATGTATTTGGTATTCCGCCATTTAAGGTCCAATTCCATTGAGTAGGACTATTCGTACTTTGATCCAAGAAGTCAATACAACTTCCAACACAAACAGTATCTGGAGCTGAGAAATCAGCCACAGGTGGAATACATGCATCCACCACAATAAAATTAGTTAAGGTTGAAGTATTTGTACCTAAGTCATCCGTCACCGTTAGTGTAACATCGTATGATCCGGGTGTTGCGAAACAAATATTTTGTGGATTTTGTAAATTCGATGACGTTGGCAAACCTCCAGAGAATGACCATGTCCAAGCATTCACATTCGTCCCTGTTGAAAGGTCCGTAAAATTGATACAATCGGCACTGCAAATTTGATTCTGACTTGCCTGAAAATCTGGAGTTGGTCCGCTACAGTTGATGACATCAATATTGACTGTTGTGGAAGAAGTTATTCCGGCACAATCTGTCACCTGCAGTGAGGCTGTATAGTTACCAATGGTATTATAACAAACAACTGGAGGCGTCGAACCTGAGAACGAAGCGGGCATACCTCCTGGAAAAGACCAATCGTATGAAACAATACCGGCTCCCGAACTTGCGTTTGTAAAGTTGATGCAATCTCCTTCACAAATTGTAGTATTAACCACAGAAAGTTGTGCGTTCAATGGTGCACATGTGTTTATGGTTTGTGTTGGGTAATAACATGTAGAAAGACCTAATCCACATTCTCGAGGCGTTGTGTAAGCGTTTAGTTGAAGATTTGCCAAGGCACCGACATTATTTGGTGATTCAATCACATGCAAATTACGAGCATAATACATCACTCCTGCTTGGGCATCGTAATAGTCACAACCTCGTGCGATATAGATTTTATCATTTGGACCTCTCATCAGTGTAGCTCCAATTTCCAATGGTGGAAACGTATACCATGCAGCTGTAACGAAATCGTATTGGTGCAATTGAAACGCAGTCGTATAGAGTTTTGTCCCATCCGATGAAAATTCAACACCGTAGGAACCTACAAAATCTGGAGTGACTAAATATTGAGGGTTACAAAATGTCCCGTTCAGATTATCAAAGCTGAAAACCTCAACAGATGGAAAGCCTCCCATTTCTCCAGCAAGCGCAACTTTGCTTCCGTCCTTTGTACATGTCATGTAGCTCATCCCAGAAAACGCATCGGGGTGTGCAGCGCCAATCGATGTTGAAATAGTTGGTGCAACTCCAGTCGACGAGACTAAATTGGCATAAAATGTATTTCCAATTACAGAATGTGAAATCAACCAAATATCCTGTCCATTGCAATGTGTGATTGCCTTTAATTGTTCTGAACATGGTCCACTACCCAATGCAATGTTTTTGTTTGCAGTAACATCACCCAAACCTCCGTTCAAGCTCATGTCTACTTCACTATAAAACAATCCCAAATTTGGGGTTCCTGCGGCAAAATCCATGTGGAAGATATAGTACAGACTTGAACTTCCTGGTTTTGGAACAATAATCGTTTGAGCTGATGTTGATGCAGAACCAATGAGTCCTGTTCCATTTGGCATTAAATTATAGTTCTTATCAAAAACATTTTCGCTGTTGTTATAGAACAACAAGTTTCCCACAGCATCACACATAGTAGATGATCCTTCCTGACAATACGTACTTGTTGGAGTGGCTATTTCAGCACCATTCGCACTGAGCACGGGATTGGCCATGTTAGCATTAAAGTCCAGAAAATTGCCATCACCGAAATACCAAATATTGTTCGTGTTTTGGCCAAAGCTGAGAAAGCTGAGAAAAGATAAAGTTAAGAGTAACGTTTTCATAGGTCCGAAATATGGAGAGACATTGTATCGTACCTTAAGAGATACGCCCTTCCCATAAAACGCTGCTTGGAGCTAAAAATAAATTAGAATAACTTCACTTCTCGAATTTAGATCTAATTGCTACTTCACTTTCAATAACTTCGAGTGAACCAAACCAGACTCCTTTTTTATCTGAACAATGTATTCACCAGCTGGTAAATCATCTATCTGCATTGGAATATTGTGTTCTCCTTGTGAAAGGTTACCATCATACACAGCAATTACCAATCGGTGCTGAATATCGAAAATATCCACCTTCACCCATTCGTTTTGAGCTACAAAGCGAATCGTTGCATTTGTATTGGCTGGATTCGGATAAACAATCGCTCTTGCAACAGTCAATTCTTCTTCCTCAATTCCAACATTACACGCTCCAAGAATTGGATAGTACGTAATGGTATGTTCGAAGAAGGTTTGGATTTCTGCTGTTGGAACCTCGAACCAATCTTTCAAGATCGAAGCATAAATATCTCGGAAATCATATTGCATTGGAATTCCTTCTTGAGTAACAACTGTATTTCCAATTACAGGATTTGCACCCATGATATTCGTATTCAAACATGAACCAAATAAGAACATTGGAGCGGCATCACCGTGATCAGTTCCTAAACTCGCATTAGAAGCAACTTGTCTTCCGAATTCTGAGAAGGTCATTCCTGCTACACGTTCATGATGATTCATTTGTTGCAAATCCGCTTGAAATGAAGAAACTGCATCTGAAATACGCTTTAATAAATCTGCGTGCGATCCTTCTTGCGTTGATGTTGTTGACACTTGCGCATTGTGCGTATCAAATCCATTTACATTCAGGATATATACATTCGTCTGCAAACCTCCATCGATCATTTGAGCCACATATCTCAATTGCTGAGCCAGCGGATTTGTTAAATCGTACAAAGATGCGAGACTAGCTGTTCCATTCGTAGCAGCAGTATTCACTTGAGCGCCAAAAGCATTCGCCTGATTGATTAGCGTCGTCAAATACTCCATGTGATCGCCATAGTACGTTCCATCATTTGTTGCGCCTCCACTCGAAAGGTTGTAGACATCAAAAGGATCTTCCACTGCATGACAGAAGTTAGCCATGATTCCTTGACAGGTTGCCGAAACATCGTAGCCCAAACTAATTGCAAATGGGTCCGGACATTGCGTTGACGGGTAACCCGTTGGATAGCCAGGGTATTCACCATCCAAAAACCGACCTAACCAACCAGTATCTGCTTGTGAATCAATCAATCCTGAAGACCAAATATCCATTGATCTAAAGTGTGATCTATTCTGTTCAGGGTAACCAACATTTTGAATAATTCCTAAACTTCCAGAATCATACATTGCTTTCATTCCAGTCATTTTTGGGTGCAGCCCCACTTCTGTCGTTAATTCTAGAACATCGTTTTCTGGAATAAGAACATTGCTTCTTTGGATTGTTAAGTTCGAGTATTGATCTCTTGGAATAACAGTATTTAGTCCATCATTACCTCCATTCATTCGAATAATAACCAAAATACGATCCTCATTACTCTTGGCTATGCTAAATAATTTCTTGCCTATCGATTGCACCTTCATATCATTGAGAAGTACAGGAGTCCCCGCTGATACAAGTGCTAAGCTTCTTACAAAATCTCTTCTTTTCATCTCGTTATTTTTTGGGAACTATATCGTTTGAAATTCTGGCATGTGGAATACCTGTTGCAATACCAAATCAACGCGTTGTTTTATTGGATCGGAATACGTTGCGTTTCCTGGATTCGCTAGGTATTCATTGTACTGCAATGTCCATTCAAAATCAGGTAAACCATTTGTTAGAACAGCCTTTAAAATAACTTTCTGAGTTGCTGACATTCCTTTCGGAGTGAAAACATCGGCAATATCATCTATCACTGCAATCGCATCTGCTGGAAGTGAAAGATTATCTAAGAACGTAAGTATGCTCAATTTCCAATTGCTTCCATTCCCTGGGATGCCTGTCAATAAGGTCATGAAATCGGTAATCTGAAAACGCGTTTTTATCAGCGCTGAGTTTACCCACAACTGTGAATAAGCTGGTGTTTGATAATAAGCTGGCCAACCTGCAACACTTGGAGGCGAGGCATAAGCTTGCCCCATTACTGTTGCGAACTGATATACAAGCAAGTACATTTCCGAATCCGTGACCAAATCAAACCCTGGAATCGATTCAGTACTATTAAACATAGAAAAGGTCATGTCGATGGGGCTTTTAATCAAGGCTCCACGGACAGATAAATCATAGAAATGCTCGCTTAACAGCAATTCTGTCATTACAGGAAGTATTTCATAATTATTGGAAATCAAGGTCGCAGCCATGATCGGAATTACGTTCGTTTCGACGTCCGTTGTTAAATCATAGTTGACATAATAGCGGTACAATTTCCTACATATATATTCTGCTGCTGCGTTTTGCCCAAAAATAATATCAATGTAATCTGAGTATTCATTGGCACCATTATCTGGAATAGTTGCGTTTCCAAAATGAGCAGATAATGTTTTCGTTGATGTGTCGTGTAATAATGGTGTGAAATTCGATACTACATCTGTTAGTGTGCTACTTCCAAGTCCATCTACCAAATATCCCGTTAAGATTTTCGCACCAGCAGCAACATCATCTTCCGTGTAATTCGTATAATCACCAGGACCAATTTGTGGCCCTTTACCTACGGTAAACAATTCAAGTAGTTCACGCGCATAATTTTCATTGGGACTATATAAAGTATTCGTTGCACCGTTCAAGAACAACAGCATCGCTGGATTGATGGTCATGTCCTTTACAAATTGCTTGAAATTTCCTAGGGCAAATTGCCGAATAAGATCAAAGTAATCGAATGTTGCTCTAGGGTCTGGTGCCACCGTACTCGCAAAATGATTTTGCCAAAACAAACACATTTTTTCCGCGATCGTGAATTGCTCTTCATTCACACGCGTCATCAGCCATGTTGCAAGTGAAAAATTTCTAGCCTCCACTGTTGCAAGAAGATCTGCTTGCACCGTTGGATAAACATCATTCACCCATGAATTTCCAAATGCTGTTATCGTTTCAGCAGGAAGATAAGCTACGGGTTCAGCAATAACAGGGATTTGAAGTAAATTCCCAACAGTTATTGCCATTCCATCTGATTCTGCAGTAAGAATTTGTTGATTGGTAGGGCCGAAAAGTGTTCTTCTCAAAAGGTGACCAGCTTCTATCTTCGTCCATGGTCCACTGTAGGGTGCCATGTTATACGAAATCGGGCCGTTGTCTATTTGTTCAGGCATGTGTAGTATGTTTGGAACATTGAAAATACGAAAAGTGATTTAGATAGACAATCTAATGATCTGTTATTCATTTGTTAATGATAAGTCATAACCGATCATGCATTCTCAGCATATATCACCAAACATTACTTTATGAAACAATCACTTATTCTTCTATTCGGATTATTCTCAGTTGCCAATTATTCTGCTGCTCAAGACTCCGGAGAGATATAAGATAACTGAACCATCACGGGGGAAATTTATATTCATTTAGTCATCCTTCTACGAAAAGAACTATTTCGGTTTACTCCTTGTTTTCCCACAAGGAATTGGTTAAACGAACTACTGCCAGAGGATTCAAACTCACGTATGGAACGTTTACATTCGTCTGTGGTTGGTGCAAACGATGGATCGAGGAGTTTTTCAACATCGAGCAATCCACGGAAATTACGATACCACCGCTTTGTCCATTTAATTTTTTGATTCAGAAGCTCATTTTTGGAATGAAACAACCCATACCTAAAAGCTTCCACCACCCGATTATTCAATGCATTTGGATGATGTGAATTGTGTTGTGTGTAAAATTCGTCCTGCCTCAAACTCTCAGAATAAACGTGTTTCCAAAGTGCTGCAGCCGAAGAAACGTGAACAGTCGCCTGACTTGTTGCACCCCCAAATTTATAGAGGTGCCCATTCTCCAATTGTTCTTTCAACTTTCCATCTTGAATTTTATCAAGTGATATTTCAAATGGGGTGTAAATGTATTTGCCAGGAGCTGAAATGTCAACATTAGTCCCTCCACAGGATTTAGACCATGGAATTAATTGTAATTCTTCTTCAAGCATTATCGGCTCCAGCGCAGCCACAGCAATTGTCTCGAAGTATTTCGCTGGTTTCACTATTCCAAATAATGTTGAGTAGAAGCGTGAATTTCCCGCTGCGCAAACAACGATGATACCTTGGTTATATGCCTGCCTAATTTTGTTGCGTATGACTTTGTCCTTTTTCCCTCTAAACCCTCCTCCTAGGCTAATGGTAATGATGTCGGCTTGACGTTCGATGGCATGATCCAACCCAGCAATAATGTTTGCGGCATCACTTACATTGTTGAAGAACTTTGTCCCTAATTTACCGCCCAAGATCACTGTTTTGCTCGCTTTTAAACACGTGAAGTCCACATAAGGGAACAATCCTTGCGAGATTTTCGTTTTGAAGATCGCATCGAGTTCGCTGAAAATTGTCTCTAAGGTATTCGGCCAATCCCCTTTTTCTAGGCCAGTTATTCCAATCATCGTCGCTGCTGTAGAAGTACTATGCCCCGGCTTTTGAAAGCCTCCCATAAGCAAATAATAGCTCTCAAGATCGTCCTTTCCCGCAATTCGTTTTAGCTGATCATTGAGTGCGACCGAAGGAGTTTGTTCTTTTTCAATGGAATTATATCTCGGGTAATCAAATACAACGGGATGCGTAGAATGACCACTGTCAAATTGAAAAACTTTGATCTCGGTCGCAAAAGCACCAAGAGACAAGTCTAGACTTCCATACTCGTTTTTTCCTTCACTAACGTATTGTATCGCCTGGGGAAAACGAACACAATCATGGTTCCACAAGTAGTTCGGCTGACTTGTCTGTTGTCCCGATTTGTCAATTAACCTGGGGATATTAACGTTCCATTTTTCCTGTGTGGCTGACCCATTCATGGTGCTGTTCAAGGTATTCAGGTCGTAAAACAATTTCCCACCATGCTGCTTAATGAGTTTTCGTACACGATTTTTGATCCGTGCTATTTTGCGCGTTCGTCTAGATGGCAATTGAATTGAGATCAACAATTCCTGACGATCGTTTATACTAAAAGTTCGTTTTGAATTTCGAGCACCCAAAATTCTGAGAACTGAAGTAGAGAATTTCTTCTCCTCAAGTTCTGTGGGAATCTGAATTTTCATTGATATGTGTACATGTTCTTTCATTGATTATTCGTCATATTGTGAATCATTAATTTCATGTATAAATTTGGATGCCTTTTTGCCAAGAGACTGATCAACAATGCTCTGAGACTTGGGTTGAGTCTCCTTTTCTTCCAATTCCAGGCAACTCTTATGCGTCGTGCCAGTTGTTTTGGAGATCCATGCGATTTGTTCTTTTCTTGCTTGAATTTGGCTCTAAGTTGTGTCCTAATAAAGTCCGGATAGACCACTAAAATGTCAACCTCTTTCTGGCATTCGGCTCTCAGTGTTTCGAAGAAACCACGAAGAGCGTGTTTGGAGGATGTGTATGCTCCTCTGCCAATTAAAGGAGAGAAACCTGTCACACTGTTAATCACTATAATCGTTCCTTTATTGACTTTCAGCGTAGGTAAAAATTCTTTGGTTAGCGACACTGAAGACCAGAAATTCACTTCAAAAACATCGCGCATTTTATCCAAATCACAGGTGATTATTGGCTCTATATGAGTAATACCAGCATTGTTGATCAGAATGTCAATTCCACCGTACTTGGTGAGTACAGAAGTCGCATACTCTGAATTGGCATTAGGAGCCGTCAAGTTGAATACGCTTATGTCATGCATAATCCCCAGTTGATCCAGTGTGTTTGTCAACTTCTGAACTGCTTTAACATCTTTATCTAACCCCAATACAAAGCAACCTCGGGATCCAAATTCAATTGCCAATTGGCTCCCAATTCCCCCAGCTATGCCTGAGATTAACACCTTCTTATGTTTTAATTTCCTTCTCATATCCGCAACATTGTTGACCATTTATGAAGTTGTTTCAAGTAGGTCCGTTTATTTACATAATAACCCATCCGTCTTAAGTTTTTATAATTTATACTGCCGTTCATGGCCGTTCGTCCATTGCTTTTGTGTCGATTCATTTTGCAAAAGCCGCGTGTATTCTTGTCCTTATTTAAGATGTATAATGCGATTAATTTGGCCTGTTTGTTTTTCCCTTCCCAACCAATGGCTGTAGATTCAATGAGCCCAGCAATAAACAAATCGTCGTCAAATGGGTGGAAAATATTTAAGAACAGGTTGGGTACTTCATTCTCCCAGTTGAGGTACTTCTTCTCAATAAATGGATAGGAAATCTTATAGCCAGTAGCCAAAAGAATCAGATCAAATGTTTCGACAGTATTGTCTTTAAAAATAACTTGCTTCCCATCGAGCCGCTTGATATTAACCTTAGGAAAAATGTCTCCGTGTCTGATGTGATGTAACACAAGACTGTTTAAAACGGGGTGAATTTCGAATAACTTATGATCCGGTTTTTCTAAACCGTAATCTTCTGGTTTTCCAATTGAAATCCCCGTCAGTATCCTAGAAATGAATCGTTTTATGGGAATTGGAAATCTTAGCCTTTCACCTACAAGATCGGTAGGAGTCCCAAATAAGAATTTCGGAAGATAGTGGTACCCACGTCGTGTACTCCAATGAACCGACTCCGCACTTTTTACTGCGTCCACTGCGATGTCGCAAGCACTGTTCCCTCCCCCTACGATAAGTACTTTTTTGTCTTTGAATAAATCAGTTGATTTGTAGTCGAAAGAATGTACGATCTCACCGTCAAAGGTTCCTTCGAAGTTTGGTTTGTAGGGAGTATGATAAAGACCTGAAGCGAGCACAAGTCCTTTAAACTGGTATTCGGACGAGTTTTCAAATTGAACGAGCCAGCCCTTAGAATTCTTTTTTACGTGCTGAACTTCTGTGTCGAATGAGTAGTGTTCTCTGAGTTGATAAAAGTTGGTGTATTCATCCAGGTATTCTTTCATGGCATAGTGTGATGGATAGTCCGCGCTATGGTTCATTGGAAAATCTGCAAATTCCGTATTCGTTTTTGAGGATATGGTGTGGGCAGATTCATACATGGCACTTTTCGAATTGGTAATGTCCCATACTCCACCGATATCATGAGATGCCTCCACTGCATAGAAAGGGATGTTAAAATCTAGAAAGTTCTTAGCACAGGCAAGACCTGCCGGTCCCCCTCCAATAATGAGGTATTTACCCTTTGTATCATTCCAAATTTTCTTCATACGTCATAAAAGATGCAATGGCCGTGAAACAACCACTACTATAGTTTACCTATCTTCAGATCAGATAGTTACATGAATAATGGTAAAGTATTCTAAATGGCGTAAAAAAAAGAATCAACCATTCTATTTGAGTAGGAGATAAGTATGTTTGGATATATATAAAATACAAAAATTGACTTACACACACAACATAAAAAACTGTTATTCACTCGTTAACAAAAAATGTAACCTATCATAAATTCTCATCTTATATCACCAAACATTACTTTATGAAACAATCACTTATTCTTCTATTCGCACTATTTTCAGCTGCCAATTATTCCTCCGCTCAAGATTCAGACCCCATACAGTTTCCTCAACTCATCACTGGAGGAGGTCACAATTTCCAAGTTATCGGAACAGATTCTCATGCCTTCGTGGATTCCCTTTTTACACAGTTTTCAGGCACAAAACGGAAAGGCTACGTATGGAAATTTAGAAAAGTTGAAATTCCCGGTATTTCAGAACCAGTGACACTTCAAGTTCATCAAGGAATAAAGGGCTATTACGAAAAGGAAAAGTGCGATACCAATTCATGCGGAGGCGGTTCTTACTTTCACACATTTACAAGTGAGAAGTATAAGAAGAGTTTACTCAGTAGGAAAACGGACTTGGAACATCCCGCGATTATTATCTACATCAAGAGAGGGCGCCAATACGGTTTAAAAACGAAAGAAGAAGCGGAAATTGCAAAGGCTTACCTCAGATCAATCTTCGAAGGGTAAGTCTGAGTTTGTTGGATTAGTGGCGGTGTTGATTTTGACGATTGTTAGATTGTTGGATTGTTGGATTGTTGGATTGTTTATATCTTGCGATAACCACAACACAATAGCAATGAGCGATCGCACAATTGAAGAAATAATAGATTCCCTCGAACAGATTATTCAGACCTCAAAGGAAACAGAAAATCCTTTGGGATATTTTGCAGCACTCTATCAAAAAGTCACGATTACGATCAAAGACAAACTTGGTACTGATTATTTCGACGACGATGCTCGAATGGAAAAATTGGATGTGACATTTGCCAGTCGATATTTGAACGCCTATACTGATTATCAGGAAGGAAAACCTATTTCGAAATCGTGGGAAGTTGCATTTGTAGCAGCCAAAGATGAACGGTATATCGTCTTGCAACATTTGTTGTTTGGAATGAACGCTCACATCAATTTGGACCTTGGAATTGCAGCAGCAGAAATCACCAATCCGTCAACAATTGCTTCCTTAGAATCTGACTTCAATAAGATCAATGTAATTCTTGGCGAGCTCACAAATGAAGTTCAAGAAGACCTTGCTAAAATTTGGCCGCGACTGCTTTGGATTTTAAAATTCTTCAAAAAGACAGATGACTACATTGTCAACTTTGGGATGAACATTGCCCGAGAGAGTGCGTGGAAATTTGCCAATGAGATTGTCGTTAAGGATGGAGATGAAAGGCAAAATAAAATTGACGAGAAGGATGAAAAGGTAGCAGGTTACGGTAAGTTATTAAAAGGAAAAGGATGGATTGAACGGGCGATTATTGGTGTGATTCGCAGGAGAGAAATTGGTACTATTAAGGAGAAAATTGAAGCGTTGGAAGAGTAGTTAGACTCGCTGCGACGTTAGATTATTAGAACGGCTGCGCCTTTGGATCGCTACGCTTTTAGATTAAGTAGGTAGTAGAGTTGGATA
>NVXP01000014.1 GCA_002733985.1 Fluviicola sp.
TGAGAAAAGCGGACTTGCCTGATGGACCTTACATCATTTTGGCAAATCATATCTCTTACCTTGACATCTTTTTGATGTACTCTATTTTACCTAAAAATGAGTTTTTGTTCCTCGGGAAGGGAGAACTACTGAAATACCCAATCATTGGAACATACTTCAAACGATTAAATATCCCTGTTCACCGAGGAGATCGCTTGAAGGCTGCTCGTTCTTTGGCTCATGCAACAGAAGAGGTGAATAAAGGATGGTCAATTGTGATTTTCCCTGAAGGACGAATACCAAAGGTCAATCCGAAGATGATTCCATTCAAATCCGGTGCATTTCTATTGGCGAAGAATTTGAACTTACCGATCGTACCCATCACGTTTACGAATAATCACACCTTATTTTCTGACCCAACGTTCATCTTTGGACCAGCAAGACCAGGGCTGAGTAAAGTGTACATGCACGATTATATTTCAGCAGAGAAAGTCGCGAGCATGGGGCAAAATGAATTGAGAAGGTATTGTCATAAGTTATTGAATGGACCTTTGTTGGAGGAATATCCTGAGTTGAGACCGAAATAAATTACCCTCAGAATTTCTGGTATTGTTTATCTTAAATCCAAGTGATTTATTTATCTTCGGATTCCACTAAATAGATCATCGCTTCGCGTGGTCGGATAAACAAAGAGACATGGAAATAAAGGAAATATTAGAAAAATTAGAGAAGGGCAATGATAATTTTATGAATGACAATTTGTCTCATAAAAATGAAGGAGCGGCCCGTAGAGCAGAACTTGTAGATGGTCAAGCGCCGTTTGCTATTATATTGGGCTGTGCGGACAGTAGAGTTGTACCTGAGTTAGCATTTGACACTGGACTTGGTGAGTTATTTGTTGCGCGCGTTGCAGGAAATGTTGCGAACATATCGACAATTGCGAGTATTGAATATGCTGTGGCGGTTTTAAAAACGAAAGTTATTGTTGTGATGGGACACGAAAGTTGCGGTGCCGTTGGTTCAGCAATTAAAGGAGATAACCTTGGTTTCAATTTAAACATTTTGCTTTCGCACATAACTCCTGCGATAGTTGCAGCGGGAGAGGGAGCCAGCGTAAACGATGTTGTAAAAAAGAATGCACGTTTAACAGCGATAGATCTCGCGAATCGATCGGAAATTTTGGCACAAGCTGTGAAGGACGAGGATCTTAAAATTGTACCTGCTTACTATCATTTGGCTACAGGTAAAGTAGAGTTTTTAAAAGAAGAAGAGCTTAGTTAGAAGATTCTCAAGCGTTTTTAGTACTTTTGTGGCGTAAAACATATTACAGAAAGTGGTAACACAATGAAACTTACTTTCATTTACGCCGTACCTTTATATATAAACGCAACGGCGTAGAAAACGAAAACATTAGAATGGCAAAATCCCAAGAAACCTTTAACAAGAAGGAAAAAGAAAAAAAACGATTAAMGRAAMGMMWMGRTMMWYTWSNCAAWWRRWYAKWKMRYAAAGCGAATGCTGAAGGAGGTGGACTTGACAATATGATGGCGTACGTAGATGAATTTGGAAACATTTCAAGTACTCCACCAGATGAAACGAAGAAGAAAAAAGTGATCAAAGCTGAGAACATTGAATTAGGTGTTCCAAAGCGCGAGAAAGAAGAATTGTCTCCTTTCCGAGTTGGTCGAATTGATTTCTTTAATCACGATAAAGGATTTGGGTTTATCAAGGAAAAAGATACTGGCGAAAGCTACTTTGTACACGTTAATGGTTTACTTGAAGAAGTAAAAGAAGGTGATACAGTAGAATTTGAGCTTGAACGCGGAATGAAAGGTATGAACGCCGTTCGTGTGAAAAAGGTCAAATTATAATCGATATAGTATTGAAAGCGTGGGTAATTTGGTTTACTCACGCTTTTTTTGTGCCTAGAATTCCGTAATTTCCTATCTTCGCAACATGAAAATCACCGAAGAAACAGTTGATCACATCGCACACTTAGCTCGTTTGGAGTTTGAAGGAGAGCGAAAAGTAGCCATTCAATCAGATTTGGAACGGATCATCACATTTATGGATAAACTTCAGGAGGTTGACACGGAAAATGTGGAGCCATTGATATTCATGTCTACAGAAATTAATCGCTTGCGTGAGGACATTCCTGCCCGAACGGTTTCCCAAGATCAAGCATTGAAGAACGCACCTCAACGCGATTCTGATTACTTCCGTATTCCAAAAGTTTTGGATAAGGACGTATAGTTAATTACTGATTTAGTAACGATATTTCGATTTCGAATAATCTGGAGTGAATTTTTTAGTGTCTAAACCTGGGAACTGAGGATCCATTTTCTTCAATTCTTCAATCAGTACTTGAGCAGTAGAGTAGAGTTTGGTCCAATTGTGATCACACGGAATAATGTGCCAAGGAATTGCATTGCAACGCTCGAAAATTGTTTCATAGACACCCATGAACTCATTCCAATGTTCGCGTGTTTCCCAATCACCATCATTGTGTTTCCAGTGTTTTTCTTGCGTATTGATGCGTTCGTTGAGTTTTTTCTCCTGCTTTTCGTAGCTCACATTCAGGAAGAATTTCAAGACCTTCGTTCCGTTAGCCTCCAGGTATTGCTCAAACTGATTGATTTGATCGTATCTCTGGTCAATTGTCGCTTGGTCGATATAACCATAAACGGAAGGCACCAAAATGTCTTCGTAGTGCGATCGATTGAAGACCGTAATCATTCCCTTTTCAGGAGTGCGTTTGTGAATTCTCCAGAGAAAATCATGTGCAAATTCTTCATCTGAGGGCTTTTTAAATGAATGAGCATTTACCCAAGATGGACTCACCTTTTGAAAGAGTGATCTCGTTAATCCATCTTTTCCCGAAGCATCCATTCCTTGAAGAACGATTAAGACACTGTGTTTTCCTTCGGCATAAAGACGTTTTGCGTATTCATATACATCATCCAAGAGTGGTTCCGTCGCTTTTTTAATATCCTTTTTGTTCCAGTTTGCTGGTCCAGAAGCAAGGTGATTATCGAGAATTCCCATGATCTTATTTTAGAATGATGTAAACAGGAAGATGATCGGAATATCCACCATAATATTTTCGTCCGCCATAAGTGGCATTCGGTTTTCTTTCGCCTGTACCGCGATTCGTGAAGATTAAATCATCGTCCATCAGGATTTCGGCGTCTTTTCCTTTGATACCAATGCCTGATTTTTCATCGTAGATTGCTTGAGAGATGATAATTTGATCCAAAACAGCCCAATCTCCACGGTAAACGGAAGTTCCCTCGCCGTTCGTGTGCTCATCAAAAAGTAAATTGATTAAATCACCGTCTCCTTCGTAGCCAGATTCTTTCGCTCGAAGAACAGTTTGTAAACTCTTGTCTGTTGGATGATCGTTGAAATCTCCTAAAATGATGATGTTCGCATTGACATCTTGGGCCAAAATTTCATCTACTTTTTCACGGAGTGTTTCTGCTGCTTCAACGCGCTTGTGTTCTGTTTCAAGTTTACCTTCACGTCGAGATGACCAGTGATTGACAAAAACATGTGTTTTCACTCCTCCAGCCAATTCTCCTTCGACGTATAAAATGTCGCGTGTAGCAAATCGAGGGTTGTTGGCTAATCTAACACGCAATTTTGAGCTATTGATAAGAGTGAATGCATCTTGATCGTACAACAGAGCTACGTCAATTCCACGTCTATCTGGAGAATCGAAGTGAGCGATACCGTAATTCGTTTTTTTGAAATCTCCTTCTTTGATGAGGTCTTTGAGCACAGCCCGATTTTCAATCTCAGCCAAGCCGATCATCAATGGCGGTTTCTGAAACTCAGAAAGAGCATCTGTAATGCGTTCTAATTTTGTTTCATAACGCTCTTCATCCCATTGCTTGTATCCGTGAGGTGTGAAATCTTCGTCGTTCGTTCGAGGATCGTTTTTCGTATCGAATAAATTTTCAACATTGTAAAATACAATGGGTCTTCCAGAGAATGTGCTCATAGTTCCATTATTGCTTGATTCATTTTGAGTGACTTCATCCAATAAAGCACTTCTTAAACTATCTTCTCCACACGAAAGTAAAGTTCCTGCGAGTGTACAAAGTACGATGTATTTGTTCATGGTTTACTTTCCTTTCAATATTCCGAGTAAGCCACGAGTTAAATCACCTAACCAACCGCCACCACGACTGCTCGTTGCACCCTTAGTAACATTCCTTGTGACGTTTTTCCACATGCGCTCACGCTCTAGCTTTTCCTTTCTGTCCGCGCGTTCTTGTGCTTTGCGTAGTCGCTCTAATTCTTTGATTTCCTCTCGGTCTCGTTTTGCTTCCGCACGCTCCAGTTTTTTTAATTCAGCAGCACGTAATTTTGATTCCTTTTCTTGGATTATTTCTGCGGCTTTTTCTTGCTCTGCTCTGGCTTCAGCTTGTTTTTCCTCTGTTGAAGCGCGTTCAATTTTCCCAGTCAAAATCTCGTAAGCACTTTCGCGGTCAATTTCTTCGTTGTATTTCGCGGCGATTTTCGACTTGGCAACCAAGGCGTCAATTTCAGCTTGTTCGAGAATATCCATTCGAGAGAGTGGAGCCCGACAAACCGTTGCTGCAAGTGGGGTAGGAATTCCTTTTTCATTCAAAGCGGTCACCAATGCCTCACCAATACCCAATTGTGTAAGTAAGTTTTCGGTATCGTAGAATTCAGTAATAGGATAATTCTCAGCGGCTTTTTTGATTGCCTTTCGATCTTTTTCTGTGAAGGCACGCAAAGCATGTTGCACTTTTAATCCGAGCTGGGCCAAAATGTCATTCGGAATATCAACGGGATTTTGCGTACAGAAGAAAATCCCAACTCCTTTAGATCGAATCAACTTCACAATTACTTCTAATTGATCGAGTAGTGCTGATGATGCTTCTTTAAAAATAAGGTGAGCCTCATCAATAAAGATGCACAGTTTGGGTTTGTCAAGATCTCCTTCTTCAGGAAAGCTACCGTATATCTCAGCCAATAAACTCAGCATGAATGTCGAGAATAATTTTGGACGACTTTGGATATCCATTAATCGTAGAACTGAAATAATTCCATGTCCTTTTTCGTCAGTTCTTAATAAATCAGATGGTTCGAATGAACGTTCACCAAAAAACGTTTCCGCTCCTTGTTGCTCAAGCTCAATCACCTTACGCATGATTGTATTCACTGTAGCCGAGGAAACAGCTCCATATTCCGCAGAAATTTCTGGTTTCCCTTCATTGATAACGTATTGCAACATTTTGCGCAAATCTTTCAGGTCAATAACAGGAAGTTTCTTTTTATCAGCGAAGACGAAAATGAGAGAGATCACACTCGATTGAGTATCATTCAATCCTAAGATTTTCGATAATAGTACAGGGCCGAATTCAGTAATGGTTGCTTTTAAGCGTGTTCCATCACCATCGGATATTGTCATTAACTCAACAGGCAGAGCCATTGGTTCGTACGGTAAACCGATTCCGGCATGTCGATTTGTGATAAAATCATTGTTCGAACCGGGAGCTGCCAACCCACTTAAATCTCCTTTGATATCCATCAACAAGGAAGGAATTCCTTTGAGAGAAAGTTGTTCTGCAATGACTTGTAATGATTTGGTTTTTCCTGTTCCAGTTGCTCCAGCGATCAACCCGTGACGGTTCAATGTTTTTAATGGAATCTTGATGTGCGTGTTTGGGACAGTTTCATCTCCCAACTTTGCACCACCCAGTGTGATCGAGTCACCTTTGAATGTATATCCTTTTGCGATTGCTTCCTGAAACTTGGCAGTTTTTGACATAATTCTGTACTGTATTAAACGAAAAAAGAGGAAACCGACATCGGAGCCCTCTTCGTAAAAATATGAAAAGTGTGATTAACGCGCTAACTTAAATGTAATTTTCAAGTTTACACGGTATTCATCAACCTTACCGTCTTTAACTGTTGCGCTCATATCTTGAACGTAAACAGATGAAATGTTCTTTAGTGTTTTTGCTGCTTCTGCTACAGCTGATGCTGTTGCGTCTTCCCAACTAGTTGTTGAGCTAGAAAGCACTTCGATAACTTTTAAAATTGCCATGATTAATTTATTTGATGATTATTTTCTTGATACTCCCTAGAGCTATCGGAACGTATTTGCTTAATTCCCGAAAAACTTACTAAATAGTCCAGCGATACCACTCGACTTCTTCTTCTTCTTAGCAGGCTTTCCATCTTTTGCAGGCTCCTCATCTCCATCAAACATATCCGTGATATTCGATAACATTCCAGCGATTCCGCCTTCGTTGTTTCCGCCACCATCGGATAATTTGCTTGTAACTTGACTTAGAATTCCTGGAATTGCTCCTTTTGCTTGGCTAGCCATTCCCTCAGGAATACCAACTTTCTTTACCAATCGATCGATGAAATCATCTTCAACCTCTTTCACCAAAACTTCGTCCTTTTCTGTATTTTTATTTTCAGAAAGCAAACTTGACATCTGTTTTGGATCCTTGTTGAATTTCGTTTTAATTGCGCTCAAAGCTTGGTTCGCCACAGATTCTGCCATCGCTGATGACACACCAAATTTGGTAAGCAATCCTTTAATTGTGTCGTTTTCTAGTAGGTCTTTTACGTCAATCATAATTTCTAGTTTGGATGGTCTAAAATATGAATTGAGGGACTACTTTCCGCACAGATACTGCACTATTCTGTGAACGGTAGCAAATATCAGATCAGTGGACTTGGGTTTACTTAAAACTCCAATCAAATGAGGCGATATCAGTAACACAGGCAGTTAACAAATCAATACTTCCTTGAATATCGTCTTTGTGTGCCATTTCTATCACTTGATGCAAATGTCGTGTTGGAATTGAAACTGCTCCTGCAATTGATCCCCCTTCTGTCATTCGTTGAATTCCTGCTGTATCAGTTCCTCCAGCGGTTAATATTTCGGGTTGCCAAGTGATGGAATGCTTGTCTGCGGTTTCTTTCATGAATCGCACCATTCGATAATCACAAATTGTTCCAGCATCCATTATTTTAATCGCGGTTCCTTTTCCGAGTTCGGTGATTTTTTCGTGTGCAGCAGCTCCTGGAAGATCAAATGCAATTGTGGTGTCTAATCCAAAACCAAAATCTGGGTTGATGCGCAAGGCCGCGACATTCGCTCCACGGACTCCTACTTCTTCTTGAACGGTGAAAACGCCGTAAATGTCATAAGGAACTTCTTTTCCTTGTAAGTTTTTTAGGGTTTCGATCAAAATGAATACCGCCAGACGATTGTCCAATGATTTTCCATTCACGCAATTCCCCATTTCAATGAATTCTCGCTCGCGTGTAATTGGATCACCAATCGTTACGATTTCCTTCACTTCCTCTGCAGATAACCCAGTATCAATGAAATAATCCTTCAGTTTTGCGACTTTATTTCGTTCTTCCGGCGTCATCACGTGAATTGGTTTCGATGCCATAACTCCAATGATATCTTTCTTTCCGTGGATGAGAACGCGCTGAGCTGTTAATGTTTTAGGGTCGAAGCCACCAAGCGTATGAAAACGAATGAAGCCATTGTCATCAATGTGGGTAACGATGAATCCAATTTCATCCATGTGTGCACCAATCATTACTTTTTTGTCACCTGTTCCACGTTTGATCGCATAAACATTTCCCATGTTGTCGACTTCAACTTCGTCTACAAGAGGAGTGATTTGTTCAATGACCAATTCACGGACTCTTTGTTCGAATCCTGGAGCTCCTGGAGTGGTGCAAATTTTTGAAAGTAATGCTGTATTTATTGCCATGTCTTATATTTTAGCGTTTACTGAAACCATTGTTTCGATGTCTTGATGCTTTAGCCTGGGCTAGTTTGATCAATAAAAGTAAGAAAGTTCGATCAATTGATGATGGCTCATCAGGGAAACATTAAATTTGTAGTATGAAACGTATTTTAGCGCTGGCTTTGTTGCTTGGAATAGGTGTGACAATCGCATATTTTATGATGCAACCAAAGGAAAAACCACTTCCAATTATCAACCCTGTTGATCTCGAGACAGAGATGGTAGATCCTGAAATGCTACGCATCGGAAGAGGGCATCACGTAGCAGACTTTTCATTTCTAAACCAAGAGGGCGAAACGATCACTCAGGCGGAAGTTGAAGGGAAAGTTTACGTTGTTGAGTATTTCTTCACTACGTGCGGAACCATTTGCCCCCGAATGAATGAGCAAATGCGTCGAATTCAATTAAAATTTGCGGATAATGGCGATGTCAGGCTGATGAGTTTTACGGTAGATCCTGAAGTTGATACCGTCGCACAAATGAAACGCTACGCAGATGATCATGGCGCAAAAAAAGGTCAATGGCATTTCCTCACAGGACCAAAGGAAGATTTATATGCGCTCGCACGAAAGTCATTCTTCGTTCTTAAGCCAGCAGAGGCTAAAAACTTAGGAGATGTTGGAAGTGATTTTATTCATACGAACAACTTTGTATTGGTCGATCAACAAGGAAGACTCCGTGGATATTATGACGGAACGAGTGCGAAGGAAGTAGATGAATTGATGTTGGATATTCAGCGATTGTTGGAGGAATAATTCTTATCGTTATTTTACTTTGTACTCAATCGAGTATTCGGTTCCATTATAGTTGAGCTTACTTTCCTTTTTCCAGAATGTTCCCTTTTCAGGATGATAGATAACTAAGGTTTCAGGCTCTTCCCAAATAATTTCTACCAATGTGTCCTTATCGTGTTTGATTGTGTCGCACCAAGTATAACTAAAAACGTTTGCACGACAATTATTACTTAATTCTGAATCACGGGGAAGGATAGAAACATTGTATGAAAATACAGATACCATTCCAGTGGTATAAAATACGATTGCTTTATCGTCTAATTTTGGGTTTATGGCATTATTTAAGAGTGCATTTTTTCTGTCATCGTAACCACAGCTAGATAAAACGAGAACTAAATAAACAGAGCCGATAAACTTCAGACTTGTGAAATAGGAACAAACCACTAAAAATCAGTCTCACCAACAGCATAACTTTGAACCTTTAAAAAGGACATTATTCCTTCAGAACAAGGTCCATTTGACTCAATTCTTCTGCTTGTCATGTATCCAGTGACAGATATTTTATCACAGCTGGAAACGACTTCATTTTCTTTGAACGAAACAGCAATTCTTTCACCGTCCTCCGTTTTGATATAACCACCGTTCGATGTATAGCAACTCAATTTATCCATCACGCCATTAACACTTCTGAATGAACCTTCAACGGTTATTTGTTCAATAGCATCTGGCACGACCTCAGTTACTTCTTTCGGCGGACTTTCAGGACCAACAACTTCACTTTTATCTGAGCAAGAACTCAGAATAAAAAGCGTCCCAATAGAGAGGGAAATCACGATAAAGGAAAGGAATTTCATATAGGTCAATTTTCGACTAAAGTAATTGAATTAGTCGAAAATGAGTCCCTAGAAAAAGTCAATTCGCTTATTTTCGGTGGAAGATGATTAAATCTTTGTCTTCGTGCGTTATGATTAATTCAGGGTCGCTTTTCCAAGATTCAATTTTTGCTTCTAACTCTTCTTGACTCAACATAAAGTGATTTTCACAATGGAGAACGACGATGTAATCGACATCTTTTGGTTCTCGGGGGAGGTAATAAATGTGATCTCGAAAAGCGAGATGTGGAACGATATTTCCCGTTGCAGCGACTGAAGCACCTGGCGGAATTTTGTCGAGTTGATCGTTAATGATACCAATATTCAAATCCGAGAGACGGAACCATTTATTAAGCGGATCAATTTTTCCAATTCCAGCCCACGGAAGTTCTCTATTGTACGGTTTGAGCTTGTGGGTTGTGATCGAGATCGACATAATACAGGCCACGCAACCAAGGAACAAGGCGATCTTCTTCCATTTTAATGAAGCAAGAACGAGCACCACGAGGATCGGTAATATTGCCACAATTTCAATACTGTAGTACGAAGCAATTCCCCATCGAACAGGAGAATCATTGAACATTTTTTGAGCAATGAGCGGGATGAAAGGAATGAGGTAATATGGGCGTAAAATGAGTAAAACTCCGCCCGAAACGAGGTAAACAAGGTAGAACTCACTCTTCACTAGGTCATAATACGACTCTCCGGAAGTATTGATGAACAATAATTCCAAGGTGTCGAGTGGGTGACTGAACATGAAGCTTAATGCTTCCAGAGGAGACTCGCCCAAATTGCTATAATTAAACAAGTTAAACGGTRTTTCTGGATTTTCAATGGCAGGAATGAGCACTTTGAATGCAAAGATGAAGTATACCACAGATGCTAGGCAGAAAATTGCAGCAAGCCGAACCTTTTCACGCTCTTTTCGATAGAAGATCATCAAGAAAAGACAAATGAAGAAGGTCCACAATGGCATGCTTTCTCGACCAAGAATCAAAAAGAGGAAGCACAAAACAGTGRTCCATGTTTTTCCGCGATGGAAATAAAGTAGGAACACGGGAACAAAACTGGATAGAATGATCATCAAATTGCAATCTGCCGCAAATGAACTATACCGACCGTAGAGCGTGAAATAAAGAAGAAGCGTGAGAAAACCTAAAAAGTGAGATTCTGTTTTTTCTAAGATGAATTTCCATGAAGCCCATCCGCCCCAAATCACAAATAGGGATTGAATAATCAATAAAGTGTACGTTCCAAAAACCCACTTGAGCAACCAATAGAATGGTGCGAGGAAGATTAGTGTAAACGATAAGTGATCCTGAAGGAAAGTCTTATTCGCACCAATGTAAACCGGATTAGGGCTTATGTTGAAATGTGCGTAATCGTAAAACGCGAAATTATATGCTCCATAATCGAAGGCGAAGGTTCGAAAAAAGTAGTGGTTCGTGATGGGCATGATGATCATCAAGGCACCAAAAAACACGAGCAAGAAGAGGGAGAGTTTTTTCCAATTCAACCGCGAGATCCAATTGGAGCGAATAGTTAGGTTCATTTAATCAATCTGTAGTATTAATTGTTCGTTTTAGTAACGTGTTTTAACCGAGATTAGTTGGGAATAAAGATCACAATTTAAAAATCGAAACGTGTTCTGTTCCACCGACTTTATTCTGCAGGTAAGGTTGTAAGTATTCTTCTTCCAACAGGTTTATGTTGCTAATGACTAAAAATTTGGCACCCCATTCTTTCGCTTTTTCAATGCGTTGCGCTCCAGAATATTCTCTTCCACCATAATCGTTGTATCCATTTCTGTTCATCAAATACAAACTGATGTTGATACTTCCGTCGGGTATTGAAACAACTCGATCCTCCAATTTGACCCCAGCTTTTTCAAAAACCGGTTCGATTGTTTCCAATTCTTTCAAGGTATTGCCGTAATCCCAGTGGTACCATTCCCAATACTCCGTCGTTTTTTTGTCCAAAATGAAGGAGTTTTTCGCCCACTTTTTACCAATATCGTATTTCACAGCCGTTTGAACTGCCGCTGAATAAATCAAACATAACAATGCTATGCTGGCCGTTATTTTGAGTGCGCGTGATCGGAAAATCGTCTCGTAGTTGTTTTTGAGGTAGTCCAAAAAGAGGAATGAAATCAACGGAATGAAAATCAGCAAATTCGTCAAATAGTATTCGTGTACATTGAACACTTGGAAGAAGAGTAAAATGTATCCGAAGATTCCGATGGAAATCAGAATACTCAAAGCGAGGAAATAACGATTTGCCTTTTTGAAGTTGATAATCAATCCAATGAAAATGATTCCCAGTAAGGAAAGTGCAGGCACATTGAAATACGCAGGCTTCAGATCGCTGTTCAATAGTTTCCAGTTGGAGTAGATGTCATTCCAATCCAAATCCCAGATCGGTAGTAAGCCTTGCAAGAACACCATCGACATGTTATTCGCATTGTACGAACCAGCATAACTGTACCACATTAAAATGAGAACCAATGTTGCTGCGTAGGGCAACAGTTCCTTCCATCGTTGTTTGAGCGAACGTTCTTTCCACAACATTTCATACAAGAATAGAGCACCCAGGCCAAAGAAGAGGAGCAGTGCTGTGATCTTCAAAAGTCCAGCGAAAAGGAACAAAAGACAGGCGTAAATAAGGTGTTTATAGGATTTTTCTGTTCGATGTCGATAGAAATGATAAGCCCCGATCAATGCCAAAGCGAAGGCATTTGAATTCATCATGAAGTTATTCGAGTAGTACGCAAGAATCGGTGAGCTAAAAAGTAGGAGGGGAACGAAAATCGCCCAAAAATCGTCTTTTAAGAAGCGCTGAGCGAGTTTTTTTAGGTAGAAAAGCCCAATCGCCATGATCAAAAAGCTGATTCCTCGGTAAATCCAATAATGCTTCCCTGTGACTTGCCAGATTTTCGCAACGGAATAATAAATGATCGGAAATTCGCTGATCGTTTTTCCTGATTGTCCAACGCCACGCCAATGAATTTCAGGTTCCAAAAATGGAAGATCATTCTGATAATAATGTTGTGTAATCGAAAGACAATCTGCTTGTCGCCACTGATGACGAGAATAAGGCCCACGGTCCATGGTCTCAAAAGCTCCGTAAAACCAAGAAATGATCAAGAACAGCGCACCGTAAATGAGATTAATCTGTAGTCGAGAAAATTGGTGACCCATCATTCCTTGCCCGTTTCGAGTTCTTTTAAGATTTGATTAACATCCTCTTCGGTAGAAGTCAGCTTTTTCTTGCAGACAGCAATCAATTCTGAAGCGCGTTTTACTTTCTCACTGAGTTCATCGACAGAGATTTCACCGTCCTCGATGTCAGCAACAATTTGTTGTAATTCCGCGAATGCGTCTGAATATGTTTGTTTTTTACTCATCTGTTTGATCCTTCACTTCAGTGATTTCTGATTCAACTGTAAATGTAGCAGTTCTTGTGATAACTTTCTCGCCAACTGCTGGTCGATTGCTCGTTCCAATTGTTTTGTTGTTCAAAGTGGTGATGGAATAGCCGCGTTTTAAGACGTTTATCGGGTTCATCAATTCCACAGATCGAATCAATTGATTGAGCTTATTTCCTTCGGAAGTCAACCCAGATTTCACATGCATTGGAATGCGTTGTTGAAGCGACTGGAGTTCAAAATCACGTTTTTTAAGTGTGGATTGAAACGCCGTAATCCCACGTCGCTCTATCTGCTGAAGCATTTGTTGATTGTTCTTGATAGATGTTCCTGCAGTATGAAGCAATTCTTGTTGCGCCTGTTGCACCAAGTGGTGTTCTTCACGTAACCTTCTTCTTGCCACAGAACTAAACTTCTCTGATGTTCGATTGAAACGGTAATTTGCTTCGTTCAAAATTGAGGAGGATTGTTGCTTGATACTTTTCGCCGCATCACGCAATGGAACAGAAAACTCATGAAAGGATTGAATCAAGAAATCAGCAAGTTCTGTTGGTGTGATTGCATTTCGATAAGAAATCATTTCGGCGACCGTTAAGTTGGTCGAGTGCCCGATTCCCGTCAAAACAGGAAGTGAAAATGATGCGATTGCCGCGCAGAGATTGTAATTATTGTAACACGAAAGTCCTACTTCACCACCACCGCCACGAACGATCACCACGACATCGAAATGGTGTTTCACTTTTTCAATTTGTTGAAGTTGACGAATGATTGTAGAAACGGCATTATCTCCTTGAACATAAGCAGGAAATAGCATTTTGAAAAAAGAATAATTCCATTGATTCTGATCGATTACCTTGTAAAAGTCAGAAAGTCCCTTGCTCGATTCCGCTGAAATCACTGCGATTCGCTGTGGAAGCAATGGAAATTTCAGCTGTTGGTTCGCGTTCAATAAACCTTCTTTTTGCAAGCGTTTGAGCGTTTCTTGTCGTTCTCGTTGCAATTCTCCGAGGGCATAATTTGGATCAATATCCAGGATCTGCAAGCTCAAACCATAGGTTTCATGAAAGGCAATTTTCACCTGCATGAGTAATGTTGTATCGTCCTTGATCGGTTCCTTTACGACTTGCATGAATCGTTTGTTGATGCGATCGAAATTGTGTTTCCAAATCGAACCAGAAATTTGCGCAACGATTTTCCCATCTTCTTTTTGAAGTAATTCAGGAAAGCAATGTCCACTTGGAAATTGGTTGAGTTTGTGCATTTCTGCTTTCACCCAATATGTTTGATGGTACCTTTCCTCTAGCGTTTTTCGAATCGAACTAACGACTTGCTTGAGGGTAAATATTTTGGGTGTATCAGACATTAGAACGAAGGTAATGGAATTTCGAAGAAGAAACTTTGAATGAAAAGAGTACATTTAAAATTCAACGAATGATCCATTTTTTACGTTAAGTGATTATGATAAATAAAATTCTTGTTTTACTGACTCTAGCACTAGGCGTATTCTTGGTTTCTTGTGACAAAGATAATATTGAGCCTTCTCAAGAGAATTCTAATGGAGGAGGAGTGATTCCACCACCTGCGGTTCCAGATACGATTTTTCCCTTGCCGTATTTCCCAGCTTACCCGGGTTCTTATTGGAATTATAGTGATGGCAGCACACGTTCAGTAGACTCAGGATATCATATTGCGAATTATACGAACAACTGGCCGAGCTATATTGGTGAACCTGCAAATTACACACAGGTATATCTTCCGCGTTATCGATTTACGGATTCGGGAGGAGAAACAACTCGTGATGTCTATGGATATTCCTTTTTACCGCATGACCCAGGTGGTTCAAATAATGAGCCCGATGTGTTTTACCATGAGAATGCTGCTTTAAATTCGTGGTGGGATGTAAGCACTATTGGCGGTTATTGTTGGTCATATGAAGTTGTAACCAAGGACACGAGTATGTTGATTAATGGCGTGATGATTGATTCCATTGATGTAGTGCGTTCTTTTGCAAGTTGTTTTCCGAATCATCCAGCTACGCTAAATCCAGAATATTGGGGAGATCCAAAGTACTACGCAAAAGATATTGGGCTCGTTCGTTACGATGTTCGTAATACCGCGGATTCCGTGCTTACTGTTACTGAGATGACGAACTATTTTATTAATAATTAGAGTAAAACAAAACCCCGAGTAAGATTAATTACTGAGGGTCACATGTTATAGATCGAGTGTAAAGATCGCTCGAAGTTTTATTAGATCATTGGATTTTTGGAATGCTGCGCACTTAGATTGAAGGTTGATTTCGAATAGCTTCCAACTAATCCAACTAATCCAACTAATCCAACTAATCCAACTAATCTAACTTCGAATAGCCTTAATCCCAGGTAATTCTTTTCCTTCCAAGTATTCAAGCATTGCTCCACCACCGGTAGAAACGTAGCTTACTTTATCRGCTAARTTGAATTTATTGATTGCAGCGACAGAATCACCACCACCAATGAGWGAGAAAGCACCTAGAGCAGTWGCATCAGCGATTGCATTGGCAATTGAAACAGTTCCTTTTTGGAAACTTTCCATTTCGAAAACGCCCATTGGTCCGTTCCACAAAATCACTTTTGAGTTCAGGATAACTTCGTTACAAGCAACAATTGTATCTGATCCGATATCCAATCCCATCCATCCATCAGGAATCTCACCAATTTGGACTTCTTTAGTGTTAGCATCGTTCGAGAATGCATCAGCAATAATTGTATCTGTTGGAATGACAAGGTTTACTCCTTTTGCCTTCGCTTGCTTCATAATTGATCCAGCCATTTCAACAAAATCATCTTCTACGAGTGAATTTCCAACTTTACCGTTCATCGCTTTAACAAAGGTATAGGCCATTCCTCCACCTATAATCATGTTGTCTACTTGATCTAACAAGCGCTCGATGATCACAATTTTCGAGGAAACCTTCGCTCCTCCAACAATTGCTGTAACAGGTTTTTCCGTGCTGTTCAATACTTTGTCTACGCTTTCAATTTCTCCTTCGATGAGGTAACCAAACAGCTTATCGTTCGGAAAAAATTTCGCTACAATCGTTGTGCTTGCATGAGCACGGTGAGCTGTTCCAAAGGCATCATTCACAAATACGTCTCCATGTTTTGCAAGGTTCTCAGCGAAGCTTTCCGTTCCTGTTGTTTCTTGTTCGTAAAAACGAACATTGTCCAAGATCATCACTTCTCCAGCCTGCAAATTTTGACTCATATCAAATGCTCCAGTGCCAATGCAGTCCCCTGCAAATTTCACAGGAACACCAATCACTTTTGAAACGTGATCCACAATATTTTCCAGTGAAAGGTGTTTTTCGTATCCGTTTTTTGGTCGACCCAAATGCGACATCAATACAACGCTTCCGCCTTGCTCCAAAATGTGTTTGATGGTTGGAACTGCTGCACGAATTCGGGTGTCATCCGTGATTTCGAATGTTTCTTTGTTTAAGGGAACGTTAAAATCAACACGAACTAAAGCGCGTTTACCAGCAAAATTGTACGAATGAATGGATGCCATGAGAATCTTTTTTAGGCTGCAAAATTAGGAAACTATTTTTCATTTCGAAAAAGAAGGAAATTTATGTAATTTACATAAATCAACTGCATGAAATCATTTTGGAGTAAATACAGGAAAAAGATCATTCTATCAGTGATCACACTTCTTCTTTTAATTGGGGTTCGATACGTTTATGTCCGATTGCCCTTAATTACAGGCTATGCTGCGAAAGATATGTGCTCGTGTGTGTTCATTGGAGATCGAGAACAAGAAGGTGTAGCGCAAAACGAATTTCAATTTAGCTTGATCAAATACGCTTCGTATGAAGTGGATAAAAAAAGTAAATCAGTAACAGCAACGGTGTTCGGTATGGCGTTGAAAACAGCTTACTTCACTCCGAAGAATGGATGCGTTATTTTGAATGAAACCGAACGAAAGGACTGGAATTACCCCAAGGGGGAGATGTATGCCGTTCGTGATTTACCACTAGAAGATCTAAAATTAGATTTTGCAAATAATCAGAAATTGGAGCGAGCGCTTAAAAAGCATTTTAAAGAACCGAATCCTGATGAACCGTTTGGAACAAGAGCGATTGTCGTTCTTAAAGGTGGAAAATTGATTGGCGAACACTACGCGGAAGGCTTCGACGAAAATTCAAAACATATTGGCTGGTCGATGACCAAAAGCATTTTTAATGCACTCATCGGAATTGCCATTCAACAAGAAAAATTAGAAGGTCTCAATCAAACTCACCTGTTTCCAGAATGGAAGGATGAACGAAAAAACATCTCTCTACAGAATATTTTACAAATGAACAGTGGTTTGAATTGGGAGGAAGATTACGGATCTGTTTCTGAAGCAACGACCATGTTGTATGATAAAGATAACATGGTCGACTATGTTCTAAATCAACCAATGGAGGCAGAGATTGGTAAACATTGGGAATACTCAAGCGGCTCGAGTAATTTACTTTCAGGAATTCTTCGTGATCGAATGTCTGACGAAGAGTATTTTAATTTTCCGTATAAATACCTGTTTGATAAAATAGGAGCGTCAAGCTTTATTATTGAAACAGATGCGTCAAACAACTTTGTCGCCTCTTCTTACGCTTGGGCAACGGCAAGGGATTGGGCAAAGTTCGGACAGCTTTTCTTAGACAAGGGAGTTGTTGGAAATGAACAAATTCTTCCCACAGGATGGTGTGAATTCACGGCTAAAATAGCACACGATTCCAAAGGAGAATATGGAGCGCAGTTTTGGTTGCCGACTAACAAGGATTACCCAGATTCGCCGAAGGATATGTATTTCGCAGATGGCTTTCAAGGGCAAAGAGTATTCATTATTCCAAGTGAAGACCTAGTGATTGTGAGGTTGGGGTTAACTCGGTTTGAACATCCAGAATATGATCGCTTGGTTATGGATATTGTTGAGGCTTTGAGAGAATGAGAACAGTACTAATTACCATCTCAATAGCAATTAGTATAATTCTTACGTATTCAATGTACTTGTTTGCTAACAACTTTGTTCACTTTGTCGATTCAGCTCTTGACAGATTATTTTATATTCGGTTTGGTTACTGGTCGCTTCAACATCTTGTTTTTGCTTTGTCCGTAGGAACAGCACCTTTGATTTCGTTGATTCCCTGGATAGTTCTTGGGAATAGAAACGCCTTGTCACTAGTGGTATACAATCTTCTTTCTGCTGTTTTGATAAGTTCATTCGTAGTAGCAACAGCATTTTGGTTGATCGTAATATCTCCGAATAAAGGAATATTCAATACGATAAAACAACCGCATGAGGATTTTTGGAATTTCGTTTTAATTGGAAGTGACCTACTTGTTATTCTGATTTTCACATTTTATTCGATTGGGACAAGGAAAGAATATAAACTTAAAGCGCTATATAACGACAAACAGTCCCAAATAGATCAATAAACGGACTCTCAGAAAAAAAATTAAAATTCTCTGTAACTTTTCAGTAACTTGTTAGTCTTACCTCTGAAAACGGTACAATGACTACAAAAGAATACAACCTGGCAGTTGACGAATACTCGGATAATATTTTCCGATTTGCGTTGAAGCAACTCAGAAATGAGATGTCTGCTAAGGATATTGTTCAGGAAACATTTACCAAAGTGTGGATCAAGCACGAAGATGTAGTGTATGAAAAAGTAAAATCATACCTCTTCACAACCGCTTACCACGCAATAGTTGATTGGGTGAAGAAGGAAAAACGTTCGGGAGACATCGAAACCGTAGGGGAGAGAGCAGGACAGGCAGATGCAGAAGTTGATTTACAAGAAGTACTGCACGAGGCCTTGGATCGCTTACCGGAAGTTCAAAAGACAGTGGTCTTGCTCCGTGATTATGAAGGATACAATTATTCTGAAATAGCAGAGATCACAGAATTGAGTGAGTCACAAGTAAAAGTGTACATATTTAGAGCGCGAACGGCGTTGAAGACATATATAAAACGATTGGATTTAGTAATATGAAATCAGAGAGAATAAGCATATTTAATTACGAGGCATTCTACCTTGATCACCTAGAAGGGAACTTGGGCGAGGAAGATACTGTCTTGTTGCTTGATTTTCTTGAGGATCATCCTGAATTGATTGTTGAAGAGGATAATTTTGTACTCCTTGATCCAGCCAATGACACTCCAGTCTTTTCTGATAAAGAATCACTCAAAATCGTTAGCGATGAGGCTATAATAGTATTATCGAATGCTGAATATTTTCTAGTAGCCGAGGCTGAAGGAGAATTGACAGCTTCGAAACAAAAGGAGTTGAATGCCTTTGTGAGTCAACATCCACATTTGGAGAAAGAACGCACGTATTTGGCAGCCATGTTCTTGAAAGCCGATACTTCTATCGTGTATGCAAACAAATCTGGATTGAAACGAAAGGGAGCAATTGTTTTCTGGCCATACATGGTTCTAGCAGCAGCGAGTGTGTTAATTGCATTCTTCTTTGTGATGAACAACGAACAAGAAGGAACACAATTAGCGGAAGATCCAACGGACAAGAAAGAACTTCCGAAGCAAGAAACTCCAGTTCAACGGCCTGATAATGTTCAGTTGGCGAATGACCTTGTTATTGACAATTCGATAAACGAGGAAAACAATTCGGAGCAAGAGAATCAAAAAGTAGATGAACAAACGCCTAATCAGCGAATGAATGCTCCAAGAAATCGAGCTCCAGAGCGTCCAAAAATGGCTTCTGTGAACACAATGAAGCATTATAAGGCACGTGGATTGGTCAATTCAATTGATATACAAAACTTACAGCCCGTTGCATCGTTTATCAATCCACGATCGGCGTCAATTACACATGAAGATGATCTAGCACAAGCTGCTGCTCCTAGGATGAAGAACCCGATCAAACCGATCACATCTCGCTTGGGGAAAACGCTTAATACAAATGTGGATTTCCAAACAGGAAAGGCTGCAAATAATGCTGGAGCTGGCTTCTCGTTGAAGATCGGAAAATTCGAAATCTCGCGTAAAAAGGGGAAAAAGAAGTAAGCCGATGAGACCACGAAGTAGCTCGAAGGTAATGTATCAAGATAACACAGCAGAAATTTCTACTCACGAATCGTAAAATCGACGCTTATATACTTTATATTTAGCTTTCCCTAACTGGAATGATTAAACGCATTTGAAAGAAACTTCCTTCATAGAACAAAATAAACAGAAGTGGAATCGCTTTGAGCAATTGTACGAATCTAAATCACATGACCCGGAAGAGTTGAGCGATTTGTACATGGATATCACGGATGATTTGAGCTACGCTCAAACTTTCTATCGAAGAAGAACGGTGCGGGTATACCTAAATCAATTAGCACAAAAAGTATATACAGGAGTACACAAGCAAAAAGGAGAATCCTTTCGGAAATTCTTGACTGTTTGGAAAATATCCCTTCCCCTTGAAATTTACCGCGCACGAAAAAGTTTACTCGTCGCACTAGTTTCATTTCTCGTTTATGTATTAATTGGAGTTTTAACTACCCACGTCGACCCGAATTTCACTCGCTTGGTTTTAGGTGATGGTTATGTTGAACTTACCAACCAAAATATTGCAAACGGAAACCCATTGGCGATATATGGAATGCAGGAAAGTCAACTGCAGATGTTCATGGACATTACCACGAATAACATGAGAGTGGCGTTTTTGACCTTTTTTCTTGGCTTTTTCTTTACGCTTGGCACACATTTGGTCATTTTTTACAATGGCGTCATGCTCGGGACTTTCCAATATTTTTTCCACACAAAAGGATTACTGATTACCAGTTTCCTTGGGATTTGGATTCACGGAGCCTTTGAAATTTCGGCAATTGTTTTAGCCGCTGGAGCAGGAATCACTGCAGGGAATGGGTGGCTTTTTCCAAAGAGTTATACCCGAATGCAGTCCCTTCAACTTTCAACAAAACGGGGCTTGAAAATTATGATGAGCCTAGTTCCGTTTATCATCGCAGCGGGATTCTTAGAAAGTTATGTCACCCACAATTATCAGAACCTTCCGGACTGGTCTAAATGGGCACTCATTCTTTTTTGCTTCGCAATTATTTTAGGGTACTACGTTTTCTATCCAATGTATGTCGCTCGAAAATATCCAGAATTGGTTCATGAAGAGAAAGTAGGGAATTTCAAACCAAAAACGAATTTCAATTTTGCGAAGATTCGAAGTTTTGGAGAAATGATGGCAGATTCATTTCGCATGTACCGGCTTCAGTTTGGGAAATTCATGCGTGTTATCATGTTTCTGGTATTTCCATTGATTGTTGGAATCGTCGCATTTCAAGATGTAAATCACCTGGAAATGCAACAAGTTGAACACTGGTATGATTGGGTGATGCAATTTGAGTTGATGATGGGATACGGCTACTACAACGTTCTGGATTTAGTGGCGATCGGTGGTTGGACAATCGTCTTTACCTTAATTGTTGCTTCTGTTCTATGGAGCATTCGAACCCTCGGTGAAGCGTTTTCTTGGAAGAGCTTTTTTCAATTTACAGCTAAAAAAGGTCCGGGGATTTGGTTGGCGAACTTCTTCATCCTATTGTTTGCCTTTACGCTGCCTTGGTGGGGACTCTTAATCGGAATGTTTTTGTTCCCATTGTTCCTGCTGAATAGTGCGGCCGTTGGATTAGACGATAACAAATTCGGAGTGCGCCTGCGTAAAGGGTTCAAATACAGTGCTCAGCACTATGGAAATAGTTTATTGATGCTACTCATACTCTTATTGTTTGTTTCGTTGTTGATGCAGCCAATTGCATCGGTATTTAGTATTCATGATTTCCGAGGGGAACCTTCAATTATGAGCGATTTACTCGATCTTGTTGCTGGCTTCGTGAA
The DNA here is from genome assembly GCA_002733985.1 of Fluviicola sp. Classification (GTDB taxonomy): domain Bacteria; phylum Bacteroidota; class Bacteroidia; order Flavobacteriales_D; family Crocinitomicaceae; genus UBA4466. The sequence continues at coordinate 21,713 of NVXP01000014.1, forward strand.
ACGAATTGCAATCACATTGGAAGGCGATCATATCTTTTGGGGCAATATCACGAGACAACTGGTGTATGTTTTATTTATAATTATGTTCATTCCCTTAGTTGTTATCATGACGTCTTTCGGTTATTTTTCTGAACGAGAGCGAACTGAAGCAAATGGATTGAAAAATGAGTTCAAACGATTTGGAAAACGAAGTCGAACCAAAGAATCCAGTGTAGATTTTGARTAAGTTTYTGTTCTATATCCTCTTGGTGATTTTCCCAGTCACGCTTTCTGCCCAAGATAATAAGGCAAAAACGTGGAAAAGTGAACGCAAATTTCTGAAGTACCAGAAGGAAGATGGATACAAAGGTCCAACCGAATGGTATGGYTCAACTCCTGCTGAGATGGAGTACGAAGATCAATCGGGTTACAATTCTTCAAGTAGTTCAACGTCTAGTCGCCAAGGAATTCAATACGTTCCTCAAAAGGTGAGAAGAGATCGAAATCGCAGACGTGGTTTTAATCGTGGTGGCGGATCTGGGACCATGCCAATGGACCCGAAGGTAAGGCGACCTCCACCTATTCGTTACGATATTGATCCTCCAGATGTGGATTTGCCAGATGTTGATGCTCCAAATATTGGTAGCGGATTCTGGAAAGTCTTACTCTTCATTTTGATTGCTGCACTGGTGATTTTGATCTTATATTTCATCTTCAAAAATGCGACGCCAATTGACAAAAAAGTGATTGTGGATGTGGAAGATGATTGGAATCCAGAAGTCATTACGAAAACGGAACTCGAATTACGCCTCGAAGCAGCAATGACACGAGAGGATTACAGAGAATGTGTTCGAATCTACTTCACATTTATCCTCAAAGAACTGATTCGTAAATCCTGGATTTCTTGGAAAAAAGATAAAACCAACCACCACTATGTCATGGAAATGGCAGGCAAGTCAAACCAGTTAGTATTCATGGAATGTGTTCGGATTTATGACTTGGTTTGGTACGGAGAATATGAAATCGATGAAGAAGTGTTTGAAATGCTTCGTCCTACATTGCAAGATTATTATAAATCCCTCGATCCGCTAAATGAATAGACAGACGCAAATAGGGATGTTGTTCGGTACCGTTATTTTTATGGTGCTCATGGTCTGGTTATTCTCCGCGGGTGATGAGCAAGCAACGCCATTAAATAAGAAATCACGACCAGTATTTGTTTCTTCAGATTGGGTTCAGAAATACCAAATCAACGATAAAAACCCACTTGGCTTATACCTTTTTACAACGCTTACTCAGTCTCACTTAGACAAAAAACATTCGGTTAAAGTTCTTAATACGGGAGCTGAGTTGGATAGTTTACAATTTAAAGACAGCACTGAAAAAACCTATCTTTTTGTTGGGAAATATTTTGGAGTGGATATCGATGAATTAGATTCTATATTGAGTGATGTCCGACGAGGTTCGCGCCTGTTTTTAAGTTTCGATAACTTATACGATGAGCATTATTTCCAACTTTTCGACTCGGTAAATTTTCAATTTGACTACGATCAAGAAGTCAATGTGTATGCGAATGGGAAACCACATAACATGCTCAATGTCTTCCAGAATGACACCCTTGCACGTAAATGGTGGGCCTTTGGCGATTATGGTTTTGAAGGAAACAGTGAGGAACTTTCTTCATTTATGGAGATGCCTAATTTTCTCAAAGTTCAATATGGAGATGGCTATCTTTACTTACACTCAACACCGAACGTATTCTTCAATTATCAATTGAAGCGCAAATCGGGTTACGAGTACACGGCGTTTGTTCTCAATCACCTTCCAAAAGATCAAGATGTTCACTTACTGGAGCTTGGTCGTTTACCAGATGATGATGGTGACTATAACATTGACGATACGGGAGACGAAGCATCTAATAAGCAGGATAACAGTCTACTGCAACTCATTTTTAAAGAGCCGAATCTGTTGATCGCGCTGTTGCTTTGTATTCTAGGGTTGATTCTATTCGTAATTTTTAGATCAAAACGAACCCGCCCTATTGTTCCGTTTATTCCAAAGAAGAAAAACATGACAATGGCATTTGCCGAAACAATCACGTCAATTTACCTCTCGAAACGGAATCCTTATGGCTTACTTCAAGTTCAACGTAAGAACTTTTACGACACCATTCTTCGCTATTTCTTTGTCGATTTATACCATAGAGACGGGGGCCGTGAACTTCAAATTTTATCAGAAAAAAGCAATACCCCTATTGAAGAAATAGAAGATTTCATTAATAAACTTGAAACAAAAGCAGCGTCTAGCGTGGATGAAGAATTCATAGCGAACTTAGCCAAGCAAAAGCATGCATTCTATCGTAAGGTGGGAATTATTTCAGATAAATTGGTCGAGCGACTTCAAATGCGCGAGATGGTATTCAAACGTGCTATGTGGTTGCCTGCCTTGATGATCCTAGCTGGAATTGTTGTCGTTCTTATTGGAGTATATTTCTTGACTGTATCCATCGGAATTGGTATCGTGATGTGGCCTATTGGTATGATTTTGACAACACTGGGTATTTTACGTTTGTCGAAACCGTATCTTACCGTGACCAAAGAATACTTGACATATTATTCTCCCTTGGGACGAAAGTTTGTCTACGACCGAGCTGAATTAAATTCAACAGAGGTTTTAGGAACAGGCGTCGTCTTGAACTTTAGCGACAATAAAAAATTGATTATTAACTACTGGGATTTGAGTGCGTTCGATCGGAAGCAATTCGAACGATTCGTGTCCAAACTTCATATCCAAGAATTATGATAAACGACCAAGTAAACAATCCAGAAAACTCGGAAAATCAAGATCATTCGAGTTACATGCCATCGAATGATCAACCAGCTTCTCCTGAGTTGGATCTTCCACTTGGTGAGGCAGTAACACCTCCTGTTTCTCCTGTATCGGAACATGCAGCAACTCCCGAACCATCGAATTATGGTTTCGAGAGACAAAACGCAGAGCTTTTGTGGGTTGCCCAAAAGGTGAACGATGTACGAAACGAACTCTCAAAATACATCATTGGTCAAACAGAGATGGTTGACTTGTTGATGACGGGAATCTTCGCCAATGGACACGTCCTGCTTGAAGGCGCTCCAGGAGTGGCAAAAACACTGTCTGCCAAGGTGCTTTCGAAGTCTCTGAACGTAGATTTCTCAAGAATTCAGTTCACGCCAGACATGATGCCATCAGATGTTTTGGGAACGTCAATCTTCAACATGAAGGAATCGTCATTCTCCTTTAAAAAGGGGCCAATCTTCTCGAATATTGTATTGATTGATGAGATTAACCGTGCTCCTGCGAAAACACAAGCGGCTTTGTTTGAGGTAATGGAGGAGCGACAAATCACCTATGATGGTATAAGGTATCCAATGGAATTCCCGTTCTTGGTGATTGCTACGCAAAACCCGATTGATCAGGAAGGAACATATAATTTACCCGAGGCGCAACTCGATAGATTCTTGTTCAAAATTAAGGTGGGATATCCTGAGTTACATGAAGAAGAGCAAATCTTACATCGCTATAAAAACAACATTAGAACTCCCGCTCTGGATGATATCACGGCAGTTTTCACAGCGGATGAAATCGCGAAAATTCAATCAGCAGTAGAAAAAGTAATTGTTGAAGATAATTTGGTGAAGTACATCGCGGCAGTAACGCACAAAACACGAAATCATGGAAAAATCTACCTTGGTGGATCTCCACGTGCCTCATTGGCAATGATTCGTTCAGCGAAAGCGGTTGCTGCAATTCGAGGTCGAGATTTCGTAACACCAGAAGACATTCAATTTGTTGCTGTTCATGTGCTCAATCACCGTTTGATTTTGACGCCAGAAGCAGAAATGGAAGGTACATTGGTTGAAGATGTGATCGAAGAAATCATTAAAACAATTGAAGTTCCACGCTAAATGATGACGGAATAATTTGAAGGCTTTATCTAACATATACCTTACGCGCTGGTTTTTTGTGGTGTTCGCGGGAGTAATTTTACTCTACGTGACTGCCTATGTGATACCATCTGTTGCTTTTATCGCACATGTTGCCCTCTCATCATTGTTTGGTTTAACGATGCTCGATATTTTGCTCGTTTTCTCGAACAAGGAACCATTGAAAGTGGGACGGGATGTGCAAGATCGTTTGAATCTAGGGGATGAAAACCATGTCGTACTCACAGTAACGAATTTGGGCGCTCAACCGATCAATTTCTCAATGATTGAAGGTTATCCTAAAGAAATGCAAGATCGTTCTTCTGTTTTGAAAGGAACCTTGTTGGGAGATTCTTCAAAAACATTCACGTATAATTTCACACCGAAGACTAGAGGAACATTCAATTTTGGTGATGTGTTCATCATCATTCGATCGCTGTTTTTTATGGCTTCGCGAAGAATAGATATTCCGCTTTCGCAATCGATCGACGTGTATCCGTCAGTTTTGCAAATGAAGAAATACGAATTATTGGTGTTTCAACAGCAGAAGACGAGTGCAGGGATTAAGAAAATTCGTCGTTTAGGAAACAACAGTGAATTCGAACAAATCAAGAGCTACGTCCAAGGAGATGAAATGCGAACGATTAACTGGAAAGCGACAAGTCGACGCAATGAGTTGATGGTGAACCAGTATCAAGAAGAAAAATCACAAAGCATTTATTGTATTCTGGACAAAAGCAGAAACATGCAGATGGAGTTTGACAACCTCTCAATGCTAGATTATTCAATAAATTCTGCCTTGGTGTTTTCAAATATCGCCCTTCGAAAAGGAGATAGAGCAGGATTGATCACCTATTCAGATAAGATTGGAACAATGCTCGCTGCGGATAAGTCGTCAGGACAAATGAAACGCATTCAAGAGTCACTTTTCAATCAAAAAACACATTACAAAGAAGGAAATTACGAAGTGCTTTACAATTCCATTCGACGAACGATCAAACAGCGATCCTTGTTGATGTTGTTTACAAATTTTGAGACAGAATTTTCCATGAAGCGGGCTCTTCCAATGTTGCGTAGATTGAATCAAAAACATGTTTTGGTAGTCGTTTTCTTCCAAAATAGTGAACTCCAAGAATTGGCGTACAAACCGTCAAAATCCATTCAGGAGGTGTATCAATCAACAGTCGCCGAACGAATGATCTCCTTGAAGGCTAAAATGGCACGAGAACTACGTCAAAACGGAATTCAGACGGTTCTTACTCTTCCTGAGGACTTGTCGATTAACACAATCAATAAATACTTAGAACTTAAAGCGAAAGGAGCACTGTAATTATGCGAGTTTTTATCTTAGTGTTGTTTTTTTCGGTTTTAATTTTTCAAAATGAGACGCTTTTTGCACAGGAAGAACGCTCGAGTGTTGCATTTTTTGGAGGTTTTTCTTCAAATACTCCTGTTTTTGGAATTAGAAATGATGCCTATAATTTGCGATTTGATTCTCAGTATTTTTGGCTTTCAACGTCAATCGGAGTTGAAAAATTTCTAAAAAGGACGAAAGCGTCAACCTTTATTACTCAACTAAATTATCAAGGTTTACCAAATGCCTCAATGGCAATCACTCAATCAGAGTCAATAATAAACGGAGTATATACGCGCCAATTTGATTCGCTGATCATGAAGTCAGACAACATACGATTTTCCGTTGGTGTCAAGCACTATTTTTCCGAAGCATACACTGGTTTCTACATTCAATACAATGCTGGCTTGAATTTGATTTTTAATCAAACATCATCGTGTTCTTGCACAAGAATTGAGTCAGAGGGAGATAATTTCTTTTCAGAAACGGGAACTTATTTTACCGAAAAGCGAAAAGTCCTGATGGCTGAGTTGTCATTAACCTTTGGATATGTAGTTAGATTAAATGACCGATTCGCTATTGACACTGGTTTTGATCTTGGAATGCCCTTTGGTAGAATGAAGTACCAATATATTAAAGATGAATTCCCTTTGCCCAGTGTNAGCACCAAAGTGATGAATTTGAATGCCCTATTTTTAACTAGTTTGATTGAAGCACATGCAAAAATTATATTCATCAAGTAAGTTTTTGACTCTAGTTCTGCTGTTGTTCGTGGCGTCAGGATGCCGTAAGAAAATCGACTTCACAGAAGGGGATCGCATTGAAGAAGGGTGGCTGTCTCAGAATGGGACGTATTATGAACCTTGGTTAACCGTTCCAACACCGGGGATAATTGACATTACTCTAATTGAGCAAGATTATAACGGAATTTATTTCACGGGAGTCAAATCGGGAATTCGACGGGTGTTTTATTTGGAAGGAGAGAATCTACCATCAACAATTTGGATAGGAAATTCTGCTGCCATCGCTGCGGGAGAATATACAGCGTTAGTATTCTCAGCTCCAAATATGTACATCGCAAATAATGTACTGCCATACGCGAAATTGAGAATTTATTCGAATCCATCAAATGGCGTAGAATTTACGTTCAATCTTGGGGGAAATAAAATTACGGACATCAAGTCGATAGGAAATGACATGTATGTTTCAGGAGACTTCACGGTTCAATCTGGCCCTTTCCCGGCATCAAGTTATTTTGATAAGGTGGATAAAACGACCGGTTATTTTCTTGGAATGACTGGACTTGAAGCACCCGCAGAAGCGCAATGTAACGGAATACTTGGGTTTTTCGCATGTGGAAAAAATGTGCATTCGGGGAGGAGTATTGCCAATTGGGACGGCTCACAATGGATACCGTACACTTCCCTAACACAGCGAGTTACAGATGTTGAAATGTTAGGAGACACACTCATGATTGCAGGAGATTTGCCAAACGGAAAAGCTATTATGAAAGAGAATAACGGTTTCGAAAACCCGTTTGATGACTTGATAAATACTGCTCCGAGTGAAGCTGAAACGAACATTAAGTTTCTCCGATCAGGACAGGTGATTTATGCGTATGGAACCGTAAATTTTCAGGACTATACCTTCTTCTCAGTACTGAAATACGAGGAAGGAAAATGGAGCTATGTCGGGAGACTTAATGAAATTCCAATTGATCTTGCTATCTTAGATGGGTACCTGTATGCGACAACGGCATCTGGAATAAAGAAAATTCAAGTCTAACTTAGAAGCGAAGTAATGGTCCAATATTTGAAATTTGTTATAGTTGTAATTGCGTTTTCGTCGTGTGCTCAAACTGTGGATGAAGATTCAATTCAAATCGAAGAAAAAGTGTTAGTGCAAACACCACTTTTGGAACAAGTGAAGGCGAACAATTATGCGCCTAAAAATTTGGAAATCTTGATTGACAAATCTGACTATACCCTTCAGGTATTTCACAAGGATTCATTGTTGATCACTTATCCATGCGTATTTGGGTTTGAAGCTGTTGACGACAAGATGAAAGAAGGAGATGGTGCAACTCCTGAAGGAGAGTTCGGAATTCGAAGCATGTACCCTCATCGTAGTTGGTCCTATTTCATTTGGATCGATTACCCGAACGAGGAGTCATGGCGCAGATTTAGAAAGCGAAAAGCTGATGGGACAATTGAAAAAAGTGCAACCGTTGGAGGAGAAGTAGGAATTCATGGAGTTCCAGTTGGGGCTGATGATTTAATTTCATCCAAAACCAATTGGACCTTGGGTTGTATTTCTCTAAGCTCAGAACACATCAAGGATTTGTACAAATCGATCAATTCCTCGACGAAAATCAAAATCGTACCATAAAAAAAGACCGATCCCGATAACTATCGGGGCCGGCCTTTGAAATATTGTTGACTTCAGAAATTACTCTCCGTTGTACTCAACTGTTGAAGTTGTCGCTGAACCAAGAAATGATCCAGTTTGTGTCAGTTTCAACTCTTTGTTCTTCAATTTAATGATATCCCAAGTAGAGACAGTATTTCCATTTGTCAATAAAAGTTGCGTCTTGTCTGAATTGAATCCCCAAGTTCCTGTCGTTGTAGAAGATGGAAGCGGGCTAACAGTTACAACGTTAGTGAAGCTTCCGTCCTTATCGATAGTCAATACTGAAGTAGTTGAAGTCGATGTCCCCAAAGCTGTTTCATATGTGTACGCAGAAGATGTCCAAACATTTGTAACACGCATTTTCGCTGTAAGAAGAGAAATGTTCGCTCCTTCTTCGTATTTATTACATGCTGTAAATGAAACTGCTACGATGAAAAGCAAGGCAATTTTTGTTAATGTTGATTTGATCATTTTAAATAAGATTGATGGTTGATTTAGTTGCAAAAATACGGAATACGAAGTAATTACTATTCAGATACAGTATATTTGTTCGCACTCGATCAAAAGTGAATAGCAATGGATAGAAATGAGCACCTTATAGAAAAACGCGAATCCTTGAAAGTAGGGGGAGGCGAAGCACGTGTCAAACGACAACATGATCAGGGAAAATTGACTGCTCGCGAACGTGTAACACTTTTACTTGATGAAGGATCGTTTCAAGAAATTGGAGCGTTTGTTGAACATGAATCAGTGTCCTTCGGATTGGACAAGATGAAGTTTCCAGGAGATGGTGTTGTAACCGGGTTCGGAACTGTTCATGGAAGGTTGATTTATATCTTTTCACAGGATTTTACCGTATTGGGAGGTTCCCTTTCTAGAACTCATGCAGAGAAGATTTGTCGAATTATGGATTTGGCCATGCAAAATGGCGCACCACTAATTGGACTAAATGATTCAGGTGGAGCTCGAATTCAAGAAGGGGTAGTTTCATTGGCAGGATATGCTGAGATTTTCTATAGAAATACGCGTGCTTCAGGAGTGATTCCTCAATTGAGTGTGATCATGGGACCATGTGCCGGTGGCGCCGTTTATTCTCCAGCATTGACAGATTTCGTTTTTATGGTGGAGGAGACTTCATACATGTTTGTAACAGGTCCGAATGTTGTAAAAACAGTGACACATGAAGAAGTAACATCAGAGGATTTAGGAGGTGCGAAGGCACATGCTGAGAAATCTGGAGTGAATCATTTTACAGCAGCGAATGATGTAGAAGTGATCAAACAAGTACGAGACGTTTTAACATACATGCCTCAAAATGCAGAAGAGTTGGCTCCCAAAACTTCGCACTTTGAATATTCACCAGCCAAAAACAAGGCGATTAAATCAGTTTTACCTGATAATATCAATTCGCCATATGACATTAGAAAAGTAGTCGATTCGTTGATTGATGATGATAGTTTTAGAGAGGTACATAAGGACTTTGCTAAGAATATTGTTGTTGGTTTTGCTCGTATAGAAGGAAGAACAATTGGTGTCGTTGCCAATCAACCTGCTGCACTAGCCGGAGTTTTAGACATTGATTCATCTCGAAAAGGAGCACGTTTTGTGCGTTTCTGTGATGCATTCAATATTCCACTTTTAGTGATTGAAGATGTCCCTGGATTTTTACCTGGAACAGATCAAGAATGGCGTGGAATCATTGCGCATGGTGCCAAATTATTGTATGCTTTCTCTGAAGCGACTGTTCCGAGAATTACAGTGATTACGCGTAAGGCCTATGGTGGTGCATTCGATGTGATGAACTCAAAAAGTATTGGTGCGGATCTAAACTTTGCGTGGCCAACAGCGGAAATTGCAGTTATGGGAGCAAAAGGTGCTGCTGAAATTATTTTCAAACGTGAAATTGCTGCTGCAGATAGCCCTGAGGATAAATGGAAAGAAAAAGAGGCAGAATACGCTGACTTGTTTGCCAATCCTTATCGTGCTGCGGAACGTGGTATTATTGATGAGGTAATTCTTCCCGAAGAGACTCGTGCAAAATTGATCCTTGGATTCAAAATGTTGGAAAACAAAGTAGAAACGCTTCCGAAAAAGAAACACGGCAATATTCCGCTCTAGGGAAAAATTATTACTTTCAAGGATGCGCGTAATCCTTTGTTTCGTATTCCTTTTATGTCTTGAGCCTGCTTTTGCTCAAGGTGAATATTATTCGGAGTATGAATACCAAATAAATTACGAACAAGATGAGTCCGATTACAAGCGAAAGTACCCGTACGTAAAGGGTTATGCGCCCTCCTTTGTTGGATTAGTCGCGGGGTATAACTTTTTGAAAGCGCAAGAGATCGAAGTTGGGTTAGCCATTAACTATTATGAAGGCCTCACCCATTATGGGATGACCAGTGGATACCAACTCATTTACAAACGCTCACTTGAGCGCGAACAAAATGCCATCGATCTTGAACTGGGAGTATATGGCATATTATCGATGGGTATTGGAGTGAATTATAACTTCTCCAATGATGGATCCGCATTTGGCTTCAAGCCCTTTATTGGAACATCCATTTATCATTTTCAACTGCTCTACGGATATAATTTCCTTAGTAAAAAGAAGCAACAGTGGTATGAATTGCCTCGACACAGCTTAAGTATTCGTTATGTGCTTCCGCTTAAAGCCAGCAAAGAAACCTACTATTATCTTCCTGATGCGCCTCGCTATCGAAATTTACGAGGACTGCACAAAAAGCATCCGTTAAAGAACGAGAATCAGCGAGAGTATTACGATTACTGATTTCAAATAGTTTGAGGGCTTCTTGAGGCTCTAAGGGATCATTAAATAAGTTTAAATGCGGATGATAATCTATCTCATGGTAATGAGTTTTTTAAGCTAAGAGAGATAATGGGATTCAATCTGTTGAAATCCTCAAATAGGAATGAAGATATAGTCGTTACTTTCCTTACTTTTGTGCGGATTAATAAAAGCACATGTACAGAACTCACACTTGCGGCGAATTGCGCCCAGAAAATATTGGATCTCAAGTTACTCTATCTGGATGGGTACAAAATGTAAATGACCTCGGAGGAATGTCGTTTATCAATTTGCGTGATCGATATGGAATTACGCAACTCGCTTTCAACATGGATGAGAATGCTGCCCTGTGTGAAGCTGCTCAAAAATTGGGTCGTGAATTCGTTATCCGAGTAGAAGGAGACGTGATCGAACGTGCGAGTAAGAACAAGAGAATTCCTACAGGAGAAATTGAAATAAAAGTGAGTTCATTCGAAATATTGAATGCATCAAAAACTCCTCCTTTCACAATAGAAGATAAAACGGATGGTGGCGATGAACTTCGTGCTCAATACCGTTACTTAGATTTAAGAAGAGGCCCAGTTCAAGAGAAGCTGAGACTTCGAAACAAAGTTGCTTTGGAAACAAGAAAATACTTGGATTCTCAAGACTTCTTGGATGTTGAAACACCGATGTTAATTAAGTCAACTCCTGAGGGAGCCCGCGATTTCGTTGTTCCAAGTAGAATGAATGAAGGACAGTTTTATGCCCTTCCACAATCACCTCAAACGTTCAAGCAATTGTTGATGGTTTCGGGATTTGATCGCTATTACCAAATCGTAAAATGTTTCAGAGATGAAGATTTGCGTGCTGATCGTCAACCGGAGTTTACACAAATTGACTGCGAAATGGCATTCGTAGAGCAAGAGGATATCTTGAATATGTTTGAAGGAATGATTCAACACTTATTCAAAACTGTCAAGGGAGTTGATTTGGATGAGAAATTCCCGCGAATGACATATGCTGAGGCAATGGAACGTTATGGATCTGACAAACCAGACATTCGTTTCGCATTGGAGTTCGTTGATTTGAATGAAGTTGCAAAAGGAAATGGGTTTGCCATTTTTGATGATGCAGAAGCAATTTTGGCAATCAATGCAGAGCAATGTTCTTCATATACAAGAAAACAACTTGATGCACTCACTGATTGGGTTCGTCGACCACAAATCGGTTGTAAAGGCTTGATTTATGTAAAATGTAATGAAGATGGATCTTTCAAATCTTCAGTAGATAAATTCTATTCACAAGAAGATCTTGCAAAATGGGCTGGAGCAGCAAATGCGAAACCTGGAGATTTACTACTTGTCTTAAGTGGTGGTCTTGATAAAACACGCAAGCAATTGGGTGAGCTTCGTTTACACATGGGGAATGAATTGGGATTGAGAAATCCAAAGGTGTTCAAGCCATTGTGGGTGACGGATTTTCCATTACTCGAGTGGGACGAAGGAACAAATCGTTACCACGCAATGCACCACCCGTTCACATCTCCGAAACCAGAAGACATGCATATGTTGGATTCGGATCCAGGAAAAGTTCGAGCGAATGCATATGATTTGGCCATGAATGGTGTCGAATTAGGAGGAGGATCTATCCGAATCCACGACAGAGATGTACAATCACGCATGTTTGATCTCCTTGGGTTCACCAAAGAAGAAGCGGAAGCACAATTCGGTTTCTTGATGTCAGCATTTGAATACGGTGCGCCTCCACACGGTGGATTGGCATTTGGACTCGATCGATTGGTTGCAACAATGGGTGGATCAGAATCCATTCGTGATTACATTGCTTTCCCTAAGAACAATAGTGGAAGAGATGTAATGATTGATGCTCCATCACCATTGAGTGATGAGCAGATGACAGAATTGAACATAAAGTTAATCTAGTCGAAGAATTTTGCGATCTTGAAATCGCACTCGAATCAACTAAAGAACCAAAATGGATTATACCGAAGTAATTGGGTACATCGCTAGTGCGTTCGTACTTCTCTCTTTTGTCATGAAAGAAATGACGAAACTGCGCTATGTCAACATTGTAGGATGTGCTTTTTTCATCTTCTACGGAGTGTTGTTGTCGTCATGGCCGATTATTATCACTAATGTGGCAATTGTGTGTGTAAACGTGTTCTACCTTACAAAGAAACAAAAGAACAAAGCGCAGTAAGTTTCCCTTCACTCGAAGTTGATCAAACTGTAGGGTTTATAACGAATTCCGTATGATTCAATTATGGAATGCGTGTATATCTCCAAGAAATAATTGAGGAATATTACTGTTCATTACTGTATTTATCACACAATAGCGTCTTAAATGTAATGTGTAATACAAAAAGAGCGCATTAACGCGTCGTGTTTGGAACATTTATATCACACCTTGCTCCTGACCTTTGTACTTATGCAACATAAAGGTGAAGTAATCGAGAAAGCGGTGCGAGAAAGTGGATTTTCTATCACACGTTTAGCGGAGAGAATGGGTAAAAGTCGAAGATGGGTTTATCAAATTTTTGAGAGTCGAATTGTACCAGTGGATTATATCCTGTCAATTGGAAAAATTATTCATCATGATTTTACAGAAGAGATCAAAGAATTGAAGACGTACAAAGTAAGTATGGCTACACAAATAACGAATGATCAACAGCAATCCTTTGGCAGTGATAAGGATGAAGTGGAGTATTGGAAGAATAAATACTTGGCTGTTTTGGAAAGATACAACGACCTTCTCATTTCATTGAAGTAAATAGAACACGGTTTTTCACCCTTTACTGAATCTAACTTCAGACTTCCCAATAATGATCACAAATGTTGCAATTATGTGCGTTATTGTTTTTTACTTCAATAATCTATGTACCACATATTTGAATGAATTTCCTCTCATTTAACCCGGAAGAATACTGCTAAAGCATCTGCGGATTTCCGCATATAGCAGTGCGGATAAGCGAATTCTACTATTTTTGTGGAATAACTCCCGAATGATTGATGATTTTTGAGATCAATAATTTCATGCTTTACAAAAGCGTGTAGAGAGTGTAACATATATAGCACTAAATGCACAATATTGTATTTTATACGAAATATTTATTTCACACCCTGTTTCTGACCTTTGTATCGTATGCAACACAAGGGTGAAATAATTGAAAAAGCTGTACGCGAGAGTGGATTTTCCATTACGCGCTTAGCTAACAGAATGGGTAAAAGCCGTAGGTGGGTTTACCAAATATTTGAGAGTCGAACGGTACCAGTTGACTATATTTTGGCAATTGGGAAAATCATTCATCATGACTTTACTGAAGATATCAAGGAATTGAAGACTTATAAAGTAAGTATGGCCAAACAGATGATGAATGAGCCAGTTCAATCTTTCGGTAACGACAAAGAAGAAGTCGAATATTGGAAAAACAAGTACCTCGGAGTTCTTGAGAAATACAACGATCTTTTATTCTCGCTCAAGTAAGTAGAAGCATACCTACACTAGAATGTCACTCCCACTACTTGCTTTGCAGATTAAAAGTTTCGCCAACAACCTTAAAGGAAGTTCGGCGGTTACGTTGATGATATTCCTCCTGAATTTCCTCAGTGCTCTGAGCGTTAATATACGCCTCAGCTAAAATGATGCGCTTACCATTCTCGTCTAGTACCGGGTTCTTCTTTGCATCTTTGAGGTAATTAGGTTGGGATTCTCCATATCCAACTGCCTTCAATCTTTTTTCTGAAATTCCACGGCTCAATAAATAAGTAACACAAGATTCTGCTCTACGCTCAGAAAGCGATAGGTTATATTTATCAGTACCACGTGCATCTGTATGTGAATTGATCTCTACAATAAGGTTGTTATTTAAGACTAAGAAATCGTAGAGTTCATCTAGAATCTCTTTGGATATTGATCGTAGCGTCGACGAATTAAAGTCATATTCAATTCCATCGATTTCAATTTCATCTGTTGGAATTGGACGTAAATAGAAATCCTGAATCAACGTTGTTGTTGATGTAATTGGCTTTGTGTTGACACTTGCAGCATCCGCGAAATATGAAGGCTTTGTTGCTTTAATGAAAATCTCCTGATTCTTATCTAGTTCCTTTTGGTAGAACCCATTTTCGTCTGTCATCACATCAAATGGATCAAAGACAAAGTCAACATCCTTAAAAGTCAATTTTGTATTCGGTAAAATCTCGCCATCATCGTCATTGTACGCATAACCTTCTAAGAAAATTTTAATAGGCTCGTTTTTTATTGTGTAGATATTGTAGCAATGTCCGTTTTCACAATCCGCTCGATCACTGGCGAAATAACCGTAATGCATCATTGCATCCCAGATAATGTACGCGTCATCTTGACTCGAATTAATTGGAATCCCCATGTTCTCAGGGGAATCAAAACTGCGGTTTCCTTTGTTATAGGCAGCCTTATAAATATCCAATCCTCCGATAGAGTTGTGTCCATTTGAGCTAAAGAAAAGTGCAGACGATACTTCGTGGAAAAATGGAGCAACTTCATCAAGCTCTGAGTTAATTGGACGACCAAGATTTGTTGCTTCCCCCATGACATTTCCAGTCTCGTCAAGTGCAATTTGCCACAGATCCATTCCTCCTTCACCACCAGGTCGATTACTCGAGAAATAAAGCTTCTTCGCATCTGTCGTAACAAATGGATTGATACTTCTGTAACCTGATAAATTCACCGATTCAGGAAGCTTAAATGCTTCGTAGAACATTAAATTCACCATTCGTGCCAGGTAGATGTGCTGTTCTGAACGGTCCTCATCATTCCAACGCGTATAATATATCACGTTGTTCTTACTTAGAGTACTCGAAGCGTCATGCTGACCTGAATTCAACGGACGTCCGAAATTTTTCGGTGCTGCCCATGTACTATCAGGTGACATTTCCGTCCAATACAAATCACACAAATATGCAGATTCTTGTTTTTCTGGATCGAAAAGAACGCCACCATCGCGCGCACTTGTGAACATCAATTTATTTTCACTTCCAAAAAACATAGGAGCAAAAGCCGCAGTTCCACGGTTAAAAACAGTAGTGTCTGCCAGTTCGACGCTCACTTTTTTCTTCGTGTTCGTTTCATCCATTGCATAATAGCAACCCGTAATACTCAATTGAGCACTCCGTAGAAGCGAATCTGAATAGGTCTCTGATGCGATGTACTGTTCGAAGGTATAAATAGCTGCTTCAGGCTGATTCACGTTCATTTGAGCAACTGCTAAATGATAGAGATCCTCAGGGTAAGATTCGATGTTTTTCTTTTCAGAAAAATGGGCTTCAGCTTTTTTATAATCAAAGGTCCGGACATAACACATCCCAATTTGGTGCTCGATGTAATCCTTTACTGGAACCACACGATTGGAATCGATTTCTCTTCCCGTGTTCTTAAGTCGCTGCTTGGAAGTGCTCGCTTCATAAGGAATGATCATTGATTGCAAACCAGAAGTGTCACTCAGCGCATTTTGATAGTTGAGTAAGGCGTTGTGATAATCCGCATGCTGATAGTATTCATCAGCGTGGAATAACCACACTTTGCGTGATTGACTTGTTGCTAAAAATGGAAGCAACATCAAACCGATAACGAGGTATTTTTTCATGAAGCTTTTCATTATAGTCGTGGACAAATTTTGGCAGTTTGTGGTTTGTTCTTTTGATGGATATACGTGAAGGAAATTTCAAACCCTCCTCGACCAGATGATACAGTAGAGAGCGTTGAGATATTGACATCGTATCCAATTTTTGCGACGAAATTATCCATTTTCGCACCGATGGTAATAATTCCCGCATCAGCATTTCGATAAATTAGCCCTCCGATCAAATACATGTCTGAACCTTTCAAATAGAATCCCATGTCCAAAGCATATGTTTGTTCTTGGAATTTCCGTTGTTGCATGATCAAGACTTTTGGGAGCAGGTAAAACGTTTCCGTGATATTGATTCGCGTTCCGATGTGCCCATAAATACGTATTGGTAATTTGTTATCGACATTATTAAAGGATTCTCGCGGTTGAATCAAATTGAAGGCAGATACTCCAAGGAACGGATTCAATCGCACTTCCTGCTTTGCAAAGAAATACATGAACCCAGCATTGGTTACCGGAACAATAATCGATTGACCAGAAAAGTCTTCATTCGAACTGATTGTCTGATCAAAACCACCACCATTTGCTGTGGTGTATTGATTGTCGTACGTCAAAAGTTGATATTCAATTGATTTTTGTGCCAATCCAGCTTGAATACCGAAAGAAATGTTGTGTCGTTTTTGCTTGTCGACCGGAGTTGTATATGCTACGGAAGCAAGGCCTTGAACAACATTGTAATTACCAATTCCTGCTCTGAAGTTCATGATTTGTCCTCCAAATCCCCATTTACCTTTTGGTAGATCGAGGCTCAAAAGAGCAGCATTGTATGGTTTGTAATTTACCGACTTCCATTGAGTTCTGTATTGTGCATGCAGTCGCCAGTTTCCTTCAAACACACCAGTCATTGCGGGGTTTAAAAATAGCGGAGCAGCGTCGTACATTGACAAGTGCCCATCCTGACTTCTTCCCGAAAACGAGGCGCAGACAATAAATAAGATGCTTAGAGTTCTGTGTATCATCATTATCGAATTAAGGTAACATCACCGGATTGCTTAATAATTTTATCGTTGGCAAGTGTCACAACAAATGTCCATGTATAAACACCAAGTGGTGCGGGTTCTCCTTTAAATGTTCCGTCCCATCCGATCAGTGCATCGTCTGTTTCATAAACAAGTTCTCCCCAATTGTTATATACTTTATAGTTTACCGATTTGAATGGACCTCCACGAATAATATGTACATCATTTTCTCCATCACCATTTGGTGTGAATCCACTTGGTAACACTGGAGGAAGAGCAATGGCTATGATTTTAGTAACTGTGTCTTCACAACCATTTTCGTCGGTTACGATTAATATTATTTCGTAATCGCCGCCATCGCTAAATCCATGAATTGGATTTTGAACATTGTCACCTTCGCCATCACCATAATCCCACAGCCAGCTGTTGAGTCCATTTCCTGTTGATTGATCCGTGAAAATCACATTCTCCAGAACTAGTGCCGGATTTGGTGTGAATGTGAAATCTGCGTTTGGTGCACCATAAATGAAAAGATCCATTGTAGTGTCGTCAACACAGCCAAGTGCCGATGTTACAGTAAGTGTAATTGGATATGATCCTGAAGTAGTGAAAACATATGTCGGGTTTGGCACGTTTTCCGTGTTGCCTCCTCCGAAATCATACAACCAGGTATTGACGCTTCCACTTGAAATGAAACTCAAGTCATTGAAGGTAATCGGCGTGTTTTCACAGGCCACGGTTGGCGTGAAATCTGCAATTGGAACTGGATTCACTGTTATCGGATATGAAACCGTATCTGAACAACCGTTGCTTCCAGTCGCAATAAGTTCTGCGATGTATGACCCGCTAGCAGAATAGAGGTGCAATGGGTCTTGGGCAATTGATGTTCCTGTGTCGCCAAATTGCCAATCCCATGTTGCCATTGTTCCTGTAGACGTTGTCGATAARTCCGTAAACACGCTGTTATCTCCAAAACACGCTGTTGTAACACTGAAATCTGCTACAGGAGACGCGAGGAAGTTAATTGTGACGATGTCAATATCGGGAACACAACCAAACGAACTAGACGTTGTCAATATCAAATTGACAGAGCCATTTGTAATATCTAAAGGCGATGGAATGTAATTTGTCACCAAAAAATTAGCACTTGGACTGAACGTTCCTGTTCCCATTGTTGACCATGTACCAGTTGTATTGACTCCAGTAACGGATCCATTCAATTGTACAACTTCGTTGCTACAAAAATCTTGATCATTTCCAGCAAGAGCACGTGGCGGGTCAATGAAGAAGATTCGGAGTGAATCTTGGTTAGCAGGACAAATTCCAGCTGTAGTTGACAAGTAGACATCCACAAAGCCAGCTGTTGTATCTGGTGTCGTAATAGTGTATTGCGTATTAAGTGAGTTTGGTGCAACCACTGAACCGAATCCTGTTGTTGTCCAAGTTGACGTATAACCAGACGAAACAGTTCCGGATAAGTCGAGCAAATTCAAATTCGCACAGACACTATCACTCGCGGTGATTGCAATGTCTGGAGCACTCTGGAAATTAATCAGAATATCGTCTTGTTCAGCCAGGCAGTTCCCGTTATTGGTTGAAGTCAAAGTCAATATGATACTGCCGACAACAGTATCAGCAGAACTCACATTATAATCTGTTATTGGATCAGTTGCACTTGGAGAATAATTTCCAGATCCAGATGTTGTCCAAATTCCTGTAGTAGTTGCTCCAGAGATACTTCCATTTAAGTTAATCAGATTTTCAGTCGCACATACGACTACACTCGAACCTGCAAATACAGATGGAGCTTCGGTAAAATGAACGATTATTGAATCAACGTGATCTGGGCAAGAGAAGAAACTTCCTGCAGAAGTCAAGTAAAGAATCACACTGTCATTTGCAATATCGGTTGGAGAAGGAGTGTAGGTGGTAGATAAATTTCCGGGATTCCCGAATGCACCACCGCTTCCTCCAGTCCAGTTCGCACCAGCTGCATAAGTTACGTTACCCGTAATTGGAACGATACCCACATTGTTTTTACAATATGAATTGTCACTTCCAGCTTCCGCTTCAGGAGATTGGATAAATGTTACGATCATCGTATCTCGAACGGGGTCGCAATTCCCAGTAGATTCCAAGATAAAAGTCAATGGTCCTTGTGTATAATCACCAGGACTGAAATCGTACGTCGTTACTAAATTCGTAGGGTTGTTAAGTGTTCCGGTTCCGTTTTCAACAGTCCAAAGTCCTGTTGATGCTCCACCAGCCACGCTTCCAATCAAATCAATCGTTGCAACTCCGTTACAGAGCGTAGTATCCGTCCCTGCATCGGTAATTACCTTACGGTTAAATGAAGACATGTAATGATACAAACAACCAGTTGTCGCTCCACCATTAATTATTCCAAGGGAGAATAATCCACTAGAGTTCGTGATTAAATTTTGTGTTCCGACAGCAATATTGGCTGTTGGGTAATTAATTTGTGCCCCTCGCCAAAGTCCACCAGTACCAGGAACAATGTTAAATGAAGCGGCGGGAACAAGTGCGGCACTACCATTCAATTGAAAATTGGCTTCATCACCATCTCGACATAAGATATTCAGCAAGAAAGATTGCGCATTGTTTCGTCCAAAAGCTACTTCGTCAGATCCTGCACAGTTCGTTGGAGGAATAATGGCAAGTCCAAGTTCACAACCGTATCCAGACATGTGCACGACATAGACAGGTTTGTCAGCATTAACTGATGTTAAGGGTTGGGTAATGGAATATTGAAATGTACTTCCTTGATTCATCAACTGCGTTGTCACTCCACCGTCATCAATAGTTATTGTCGTAAAGTTTTCGCTTGGAATGATAAATATCGATTCGTTCGATCCTGGGTTGAGGAACCCTCTGTTAATGATGTATTCATTTCCGATTACATCTGTGGGTACAATTTGATCCCCCATTAAATCAAAACATCCACCACCACCAGCAGGATTAACAGAGTCATCATTGATAGTAACCGAAACAGGTTTGTCAGAAACGACAATTGATCCACTTAAGGTGTTTCCAGCATTACTCGTTAGTTGGGTTATGTTTTGACAGGTATAGACATTCCCCGCAACTGGCAAGAAGACAGAATAAGTCACATTGGCGAGATGTCCACCGACAACATTACACCGCGGAGTTATGTAGATGGTCGTATTATCTTCGGTTGCAACAACAGAAAAGAATTGATAGGGTTGCGTAATCGTACCATCTCCATTTCGGTCAGTAGTGAGGGTTTTATTATTCCAAAGCGTTTGAAATGGAACCACAAACTCATTTCCCATTCCATTTTGTCCCTTCAGGGAATATGTTTCAGGATTATTTGGAGTTCCCGGAGTGATAACGATCAAATCCGAAATGAAATCATAAACGACAGTGATCAGTTCATCTGAGGTGATTTTAATTCCCGATGTCAAAACTGCATCCGCAGGTTGACTCTCTAAATCATCAACAATGTGATTCAATGGAATTGAACTCACCGTATTTGCAGGAACGATAAACGTTGTGTCATATCCTTGAGACGGAAGTTGCAGGCGAACTGTTGATGGTGTCGCAAATGACGAGATGCGGAAAGCTAGTTGAGTATTTCCGTCATGGTCAGGTGAAACCCAAGGTGCGGCAAACCAAAAAACCGTATCGATCTGCGCTTGGACATTGCTCAAAGTCATTTGACCGAGCATGAATAGCAAAGTGATATATTTTAATCGCTTCATGAGGTCTAATTTTTCTTATTTTCTTCAATTGATTTCTTCAGCTCATCAAGGATACTCTTGTTGAGTTCATCGTCTTTTTCTGCCAAGGATGGCTTTTTCCGACTGATGACATATGACAGCATAATTTCATGAGATCCACCTTGGTAAGAGCTAAGTCCTGAAAGTGTATAATCAAAACCATATCCCACACTAAATTGAGTGGCAATTTCCATTCCTACGGAAACACCAATGGCATCATCTGATCGATAGATAAGACCGGCCCAATACTTCTTGTTAAATGTTGTTTTTAACATCGCAGTCCATTGAACCGGAACCGGACGTACATAACGCACTAGAAAACTGGGTTGAATATCAATCGGCATCTTCTTTGTCTTCGGATCAGCATTTATATTAATATTGAAACCTCCGATTGCCGTATAATGAAATTCTAGATTGCTATTGTACGAGGTAAATTGGACGCTTTTACCAAGCATGTGATGCAACGACCCCATCAGGAAGAATTTGTCTGAGTATAGATGAAAACCTGTGCTCACATCTACAGCACTTGCAGAATAAACACTTCCCGTCAATACTTCGTCACCTTGATCCGCAAGTTGAGCATCGTATAATTTTACACGGTACTGCATGTAGCCAGGTTGAATACCCAAGCCAAGTTTTAGTTCGTCAGACAGTTTAAAATGGTGGGCATAATTCAAGTAAACACCTGTGTTTTGTGTAATTCCCGCTGTTTCTGAAACCAAGGAAACGCCGTAGCCAATTTTACCTTCGTTTTTTATCGATCCGCTGAAATTTCCAAGAATCAAACTTGGTGCACCGTCAAACCCTACCCATTGATTACGGTAAGTAATGTTGGCTTGATGAATTTCTTTACTTCCTGCAATCGCTGGATTATAGTAAAAGTCATTCATTAAGAAGTTCGAGTAAACAGCTCGCTGCTGAGCAGAAGCAAAGGTCGAACAACCAACAACGAAAAACGCTATGATTAGTAATGTCTTCATCCTACTTCTTTGTTTTAAGAATTAATACTGTACCCTTGAAGATGTCAGCCGCGTTGCCTGCATCATTAATGTCTATTACGTAGTAATAAGTTCCGTCAGGAAGTAATTCATCGTTGTATCTTCCGTCCCAGGGGTAATTGTATCCTTTCGATTGGTAGATCTGTTGTCCCCATTGATTGTAGACTTCGACCCGTGCATTTGGATATAGCAAATTGATAAATTCTAGTTTCCAGATATCGTTTTTTCCATCACCATTCGGGGAAATTGCATTTGGAATGAGGGTGGTAATTTCATTCGTAACCGTGTTGATGATTATTGTCTGTGAAGTACTATCAACGCAGCCAAGTGAGCCATACACGTATTGCGTAATAACATAGGTCCCATTACTGAAATATGTATTCATTGGATTTTCATCCGTCGAATTACCGTTGTCTCCAAATTCCCAATAATAAGTCGAGCCGTTAGATGATGTATTGATAAAGTTGAATACTGCACCAATGTTTAGCCCATTGTTCGTGTTGTAACTAAAATCTGCAATTGGAAATTCAGGAACATTCAATGTTTGAATGGTGGTATCAAAACAACCGTTTACTGTTCCAACAATGTGCGTAATCGTGTAATCGCCATTTACAGAAAAAAGTTGCGTAGCATTTTCAGTTGCAATGCTTCCTGCACCTCCAAAATCATAGAACCAATAGTTCAATGCATCGTTCGTAGTTGTAGAGTTATCTGTGAAGTCTACAATGATTTGATTGTTTGGGCAATCTGATGATACGGTGTAATCGGCTACGGGTACTTCGAAGGAATTTACGTTTTGTGTGATGGAATCAGTACAGCCAACACTTGATGTCACAATTAACTGTACTGGATATGTTCCTGCAGTAGCATAGGAATGTGACGTGTTTTGATCTATTGAAGTTTGAGTGTCTCCAAAGTTCCATTCCCAGCTTGTCAAAGTTCCAAACCCTGGTAAGGAGAAGTCGGTGAAATCTGAACCGTCGTAGAGACACGTTTCTGTAAAGTTGAAATTTGCAAAAGGTGGAGTGACGAAAGCAATTTGAACAACATCTGTCTCTGCTATACAACCGCCATTATTTGTTGATGTTAATGTTAGGAAGACATTCCCTGTTAATATTTCCGCTGCCGTTGGAGTATAGTTGGACATTAAATCAGTGTCTCCACCAGAATAAACACCTGTACCTCCGGACCAGATTCCTGTTGTTGTCTGTCCTGAAATGATTCCATTTAAATCGACACTTGCGTCGTTCGCGCAAACGAGAAAGTTCGTCCCCGCTTCAACACTTGGCGGCGGTGTGAACAAGACAACAATACTGTCATATTCTGGAAGGCAACTTCCGTTTCCGGTTGATTCAAGGTAAAGCATTATTGAACCACTTGTCACATCAGTTGGACTAGGCTGGTAATTGGCAGTTAAATTCAGGTTGTTCGGTAGAAATAATCCACCACCTGATGTTGTCCATTTTCCTGTAGTCGTTGAACCAGTTACTGATCCGGTCAATGAGACATTTGGCGCATTTTGACAGACAGAAATTGTGTCAGCACCCGCATCAACAATTGGTGGTCCCGTAAACGTAACTTGCATCGTGTCAGTTTCTGCTTCACAGTTTCCAACACCAGTGGATGTCAGAACTAGATCGACAAACCCATTTGCCAAATCAGTAACAGATGGGATATATTCGGCATCCAATGTATTTGGATCAGGACTGAAGGTTCCAGAACCCAAGGTACTCCATGTTCCTGTAGACGCTCCGCCAGAAACACCACCTGCTAATTGCAAAGTTGAATTGTTTTCACACAAAGTCTGATCTGCAGATGCAGTAACGATTGGCGCAGGAGTGACGGTTAGTATAATCGTGTCTTTTCGAACAGGACAAGCTCCCGTAGAAGTCAAAATGAGTTGAATTGGAGAAATCAGAGTATCGAGTGGACTTGGCAAGTATTCATTTGCGAGGGTGCTCGATGAAAGTGCGTATGAACCAAATCCGCTTGTGCTCCAATCTCCAGTTATATCCCCACCACCGATAAGTCCGTCAAGAGGTAGGGTACGGTTGGCACAAATAGTTGTGTCATTTCCAACAGTCGTGAATGGATAAGATTCGAATTCAGATAAATACGCATATCCCGCGCCAGATCCAGAATTACCTTGAATCATTCCTAAACCAAAAATATCTCCTGTATTCGTAACTTCATTATATGAACCAACTGCAATATCACTCGTTGAGAAATAAATGGCAGCCATTTTGTAATTCCCAGAAGTTCCGGGAACATCGACGAATTGTGGAGCAGTGATTAATGTTGCATTACCATTGATGGCGAATTGGTTCTCAAATCCAGATCGTATGTAAAGCATCAATCCAAGTGAGTCGCTCGAGGTACGCGTAAATGCTGTAGAATATGTTCCCGCACAACTTAAATGTGGAACTTGTGCACCGCTTAGTTCACAAGCATAACCTGATGCATGCCATACATACACGGGTTTCGTTGTTTGAATGTACGTTTGGGGATCATTGAGGTCGATTTCATATGTTTCTCCCCAGTTAATCAACGTAGTCGTTGTAGTCGTATTATTGATCGTGATACCTGTACCATTCTGTGTTGCTAGAATATACACTCGATCAAATGATGAGGTTCCTTTATTTATGACGAAGTCTCTTCCCGTAAATGAAGCATTTGTTATCTGGTCACCCATGGAATTCGAACAAGATCCTTCTGTGAGCGCTCCTGAAAATAGTGTTAAGGCGATCGGTTTATCAGAAGACACAATAGATCCAGATAATGATGTTGAACCAGTTGTATTCATGTCACGAGCGCTGTATGTTTCTCCTTCATTGAGAATAACAGAGAATGTTACGTCCTGTGCATGACCTGTTATTGCGGTTCGAGGCGTAATTAAAACAGTCGTATTATCTTCACTTGCAACAATATCTATGGAAGAAAAAGAACCAGGAGTTGTTGTTGCATTATCCCAGTGATTTTGAAAAGGAGTATAAAAATTTGTACCAAGAGCTTTTACTCCTTTCAACGAGAAAAGTTCCTTATTAGCTATGGCTCCTAATTCATAAAAAGCGCCAATTCTTTCGGTTGATTCTATTTTTAAACCATTATTTGCAACAACGTTTCCCGCTGGACTTTCTATTATGGCTAAGAATGATGTGAGGTCTACACTGTTCGTACTGTTCGCTGGAATTGTTAAAGTGATGGGAGTAAATACACCATTTGCAGGTAGCGAAATTGTGACAGTTGCAGGGTTCTCATAGGTCATAAATCGCAATTGAATTGGCGAATCACCTTGTGATGCTGCAACCTCAGGAGCCGCAAACCAAAATAGGGTATCGACCTGAGCAATACTCGTATTAAGTGCTGATATGAATAACAATAATGTTAAACAATGAGGAACAAAGTTCCGCGGTAGGTTAGTTTTCATTTGTTTCAGTAGAAGAAATTCAATAAGAATGAGTTACAAGCAAATTTAGAAGAAATAATTGGAAAATTAAAAAAAACTAGATCATTGGATTGCTAAGCATTGTATTTAATGAAAATTCATGAATGAAATAAAGTATATTTGTTCCAAACATCAATCAATTCAATACATGTCAAGTATCAGTGAACAATTACACATTTACAACTCCCTCAAAGGAAAGAAGGAGCAATTTAAACCTGTAAACGATGGTTTTGTAGGGTTATATGTGTGTGGACCAACAGTCTACAGCAATGTTCATCTCGGAAATTGTCGTCAGTTTATTTCTTTTGATATGGTGTATAGGTACTTACTTCACCTAGGATACAAAGTGCGCTACGTTCGCAATATCACTGATGTTGGTCACCTTGTAGACGATGCGGATGAAGGGGAAGATAAAATTGGAAAGAAAGCACGCTTGGAGCAGCTGGAGCCTATGGAAATAGTGCAACAATATACGGTTGATTTTCACCAAGTGATGGATAAGTTCAATACGTTTCCACCGAATATTGAGCCAACTGCTACAGGACATATTATTGAACAAGTTGACATGATTAAGGCAATTCTGGATAATGGTTTTGCCTATGAATCGAACGGTTCGGTTTACTTCGATGTTGAAAAATACAACGAGTCTTACCCTTATGGGGAACTATCTGGTCGCAAGATCGAAGATTTGATTTCAAATACACGGGAGCTGGATGGTCAGGATGAGAAACGAGCACCGCTTGATTTTGCTCTTTGGAAAAATGCTTCCGATGAACATCTAATGAAATGGCCATCTCCTTGGGGAGTGGGCTTTCCTGGATGGCACCTCGAATGTTCAGCAATGAGTACGAAATACTTGGGTGAAGAATTCGATATTCACGGAGGGGGAATGGATTTGAAATTCCCGCACCATGAGTGTGAAATTGCGCAAGGATGTGCGGCTTCAGGAAAAGCTCCAGTTCGATATTGGATGCACGGAAACATGCTTACCTTGAATGGAAAGAAAATGTCGAAGTCGACAGGTAATAGTGTACTTCCGGACGAACTTTTCTCAGGAAATAACGATTTGCTCGAAAAAGGATATGACCCGATGACTGTACGTTTCTTCATGATGCAAGCGCATTATCGAAGCACCTTGGATTTTACTTCTGATGCATTAACTGCTGCCGAAAAAGGATATGCTCGTCTGGTTGAAGCTCTTGAACTTTTGGGTAGTCTAAAGACATCTGATCAATCGTCACAAAACGTAAGCGAATTTATTTCTAAGTTCTACAATGCGATGGATGATGATTTCAACACTCCAGTTTTGGTGGCGCATTTATTTGATGCCGTGAAATATATCAATTCTGTAAACGACGGAAAAGCGACTATATCTTCGGAAGATTTAGCCGCTCTTCAATCTGAAATGAATGCCTTTATCGTTGACGTTCTTGGTTTGAAACAATCTACCTCACAAGGAGAAACACGCCTAAAACCAGTAATGGATTTAGTCCTCGATCTTCGTTCTGAAGCGCGTTCAAACAAAGATTGGACGACCTCTGATAAAATTCGTGATGGCCTTGCGTCAGCAGGAATTGTTGTCAAAGACGGTAAAGACGGTACTTCTTGGAATTAAGACTTTTGTCTATTCTCTTTTACCAAATGAGTAACGTAGCCCTCCTGAAACGGAAGGGAAAAAGCCCATCGAAATGGTAGAATAGTTTGGTGACTTATCAAAAATAGTTGCCCAGCTAACTTCGGCATTAATTGAGAAACGCTTTGTAATTGGAACATCCATTCCAAATGACAGGGCAAGTTGTGCATTGATGGCACTTGATTTCGTCAAATTCACACTCGAACTAATTGCTTCGCCATAGCCATAGTATAAAAAAGGGTGAAGATCCATTGAATCCACAACGGCATAAGTTGCTGTGTGATGACTACTTCGCTGTTGTTCGAAGCCTATGCCAAATGTCGCTCCAGCGTAGAACACATCACTAGCCAAGAAACCAAGTTTTCGTTGTAGACCAATTTTTAAAGTAGTGTTCATCGCGCTGAAGTAACTATTTGTAATATCAATTAGGCTATCACTATATATTGGTGTTTGCCAGGAATTACCTGATCCACGAGATCCAGTTGCAAATGTTACAACTATGGAATAGGGATTGTCCAGATGAAAACGTCCTTCCAATTGAAACTGTTCCATTTCATAAGAAGAAACGCGAAGGCCAATGTCATATTTGTATTGTGCGAAAGAACTGGACGATACAAAGATGAAAAGCAAAAGCGATATTCTTTGGATGATTTTAAAATTCATATAAATAATTTAAGGGTTTGGTGGTCAAACGAGTACTAAATTGAGTTCGTATGTGTAGTACAGAAGATTTATTATTGTATAAACCTCCTTAATTTATCCGTATCCAATTTCGCATTTAACTTTTACCGTTTAATATTGAGCAGATATCCAATTCCATCCACAAAAAAATCAGTATTATTATCCTCACAGAGAAAATGAATAGAAAACGAGGATAAATCCTCTCTTAGATAAAGAAAATGATTACTCCAGAAACTGACAAAAAACTCTTTTTAATTGACGCTTTCGCACTTATTTTTCGTGCGTATTTTGCATTCGTAAAAAATCCACGAATCAATTCAAAAGGACAGAATACTTCGGCTGCATTTGGCTTCACAAACTCCTTGATCGAAATATTGAAAAATGAAAAACCAAGTCATATTGCTGTAGTTTTCGATCCTCCAGGTGGATCGACTACCAGAAAGGAAGAGTTTCCTGAGTACAAGGCGCACAGAGATGAAACTCCGGAGGGAATTATTACGATGATTGAGCCAATTAAGGATATCATTCGAGCATTCAATATTCCAATTCTTCAAGTGAATGGATATGAAGCTGATGATGTGATTGGAACATTATCCGTCATGGCTGAAAAAGCTGGTTTTACAACGTACATGATGACGCCTGATAAGGATTTTGGTCAACTTGTTACGGAGAAATCAATGATGTTCAGACCAGGTAGAGGAGGAAATCCCGCTGAAATTTGGGATGTCGCTAAAATTTTAGAGAAATTCGATATCGACAATGTAGATCAAGTAATTGACATTCTTGGTTTGCAAGGAGATGCCGCGGATAATATCCCTGGAATCCCTGGAATTGGACCAAAAACAGCTTCTAAACTCTTGAAATTGTATGGTTCTGTTGAAGGCATCATTGAAAATGCACACGAGCTCAAAGGAAAACAACGAGAAAACGTTGAGAATTTTGCAGAACAAGGCTTGATGTCAAAATCGCTTGCAACGATTATTCTAGATGTAGAAGTTGAATTCAACGAGGAGGATTTGGTTATTTCTCCTTATGATGGCGAAAAGATTAGAGAAGTATTTACTGAATTAGAATTCAGAAACTTGTCTAAAAGGATTCTGGGAGAAGATATTGTGGTGAATACTACAGTTGATGGAAAAACAGCAAAAAAGGGAGATGAAAGTCAATTAGATTTATTCGGAACACAAAGTTTAGTTGAAGAACAAGCTCCAGAACAAACATCTGAATTCAAAACGATCGCAACAGAGAAGCCGAGCTATCATCTCGTTACGCAACCAGATGAACGAAAGAAGTTATTGGACTTGATCATGAGTCAGCCTTCGGTTTGTTTCGATACTGAAACAGATAGCCTCGATGCCTTGCATGCAAATGTGATTGGAATATCCTTTTCATTCAAAGCGAGAGAAGCATATTATGTGGCAATTCCACATGATTTTGAACAAGCGAAAAGTATCGTTCAAGAATTCAAACCGTTTTTTGAATCCAACACAGTTGAAAAGGTCGCGCACAATATCAAGTACGATATGAAAGTGATCAATCGGTATGACGTTGCTGTAAATGCACCAATGTTTGACACGATGATTGCTCATTATTTGATCAACCCAGAATCGAAACAAGGAATGGATTTCTTGTCAGAATTATACTTAAAGTACAAGCCAATCTCAATCGAAACCTTAATTGGGAAGAAAGGGAAAAATCAAGGCAACATGTCGGACCTCGAACCAGCAAAAGTGGTCGATTATGCCTGTGAAGATGCCGATGTTACATGGCAATTAAAGGAATTGTTTCATCCAGAAATTCAGAAGGAACACCTTATAGACTTGTTCTACGGAATGGAAATGCCACTCGTTTCGGTACTGGCTTCTATGGAGCAAGAAGGAATTTCAATTGATTCCGAAGGATTGGGTAAATATTCTGAAGAATTGGGAGCAACCCTGATCGAATTAGAAGCAGGAATAAAAAAGGAGGCCGAAATGGACTTCAATATTGATTCCCCGAAGCAATTGGGTGAAGTGTTGTTTGATCACATGAAGATCACTGCGAAAGCAAAGAAAACGAAAACCGGGCAATATGCCACTTCGGAAGATGTGCTCGATAAATTGAAGAATACACACGCAATTATTCCAATGATTTTGGATTACCGACAATTGCGAAAATTGAAAAGCACGTATGTCGATCCATTACCAACATTGATGGATCCTGTGGACGGAAGAATTCATACAAGTTACATGCAAACAGTTGCGGCTACGGGTCGACTGAGTTCACATAATCCAAACCTCCAGAATATTCCAATCCGAACGGCAAAAGGTCGTGAAATTCGGAAATCGTTTATTCCTCGTGGAAGTGAGTTTAAGTTGATGGCAGCAGATTACTCTCAAATTGAATTGAGAATTATTGCAGCATTGAGTGATGACAAGGCTATGATTAATGCGTTCCAAAGTGGACAAGATATTCACGCGGCAACAGCACAGAAAGTATTCAACATTGAAAACATTGATGATGTAACACGCGAGCAACGTAGTTCTGCAAAAGCAGTCAATTTTGGAATCATTTATGGTCAATCTGCCTTTGGACTCGCTCAGAATCTTGGAATTTCAAGAAAGGAAGCAAAGCAAATGATCGATAGCTATTTCGAAGAATATGCAACCATCAAAGATTACATGGATGAAGCGGTGAAAAAAGCACGCGAAAATGGCTATGTTGAAACGATCATGATGCGTCGGCGATATTTGAAGGACATTAATTCAGCGAATGCAGTGGTTCGTGGTTTTGCGGAAAGAAATGCAGTCAATGCTCCAATACAAGGTTCGGCTGCTGATATCATCAAGCTTGCCATGATTCGTGTTGCTGATGCAATGAAAAAGAAAGACGTGAAGTCGAAAATGCTCTTACAAGTACATGATGAATTGGTTTTCGATGTACACGAGAGTGAAATTGATTTGATGAAAGAGCTTGTAAAAACGGAGATGGAAGGAGCTGTTAAAATGATCGTTCCAATGGAAGTGGAAATGGAAGTAGCTGATAACTGGCTCGACGCCCACTAAATTGATATGACGCGGAGAAATTGGTTCATCGTAATTGCAGCCTATTGCTCTATTTTGGTAGGTGCTTGGGCAAGTACACAATTGCAAACGGATTTCAGTTTAACGACACTCAGTGCGCGAAGTAGTAAGGATTATCAGAATTACAAAACATACGCAAAGCGATTTCCAATCTCTAAAGATGGTCTTGTTGTTTCAATAGGAAATGAGGCCAAATTCGATTCCCGTAAATCCTTTTTTGTCTTAGAAGAACTGCGTCTTGATTTGCTGAGAATCAAAGGGGTGAAAAATGCACTTGCAATCACGTCTGTTGAACTTCCACAGAGATCACTTTTTGGAACAGATTTACGACTCATCCTACGTTTGGATGATGAGAATCGATTCGAAAAACACTTTTCCAAGATTAATAGTTTTACGGATGTCACACCTAAATTTCTTTCCGATGATAGAAAAGCGTCGCGGATATTTTTAACCGTTGATTGGTCAAAAGTATCGCTCACACAAATTAAAACTGCCGTTGCGAAATATGCATTTACGGAGGTCCATTTCATGGGAAAAGAGGTGTTTTCCAATGAGTTAAAACAGTCAATAAAAACGGAAATGGTTCTGCTTCCATTACTCGCAGGAGCTGTGTTGCTTTTCCTGTTCTTTCTCTGGTTCCGAGATGTAAGAAGCCTAATCGTTGTAGCTAGTGTGTTGGCCATTAATTTGTCACTGCTTTCTGTGGTTTTTTACCTAGGTGGAATTAAAATTGGTCTACTCACATCGACAACTCCTTTGCTCATTTTAGTGCTCTCCTTTTCTGACATTGTCCACATTCTGTATAAATACAAGCGACTAAATGCGGGATCGATTCAAGAGCGAATTCTGGAAATGATGAAGCCACTTCGACTTCCACTTTGGCTGACAACACTGACGACTGCATTGGCTTTTGGACTGTTTTTTATTACTGGGATCAGCGAAATTGCTGAATTTGCATTTGCTACGTGCGTTGGAATTCTCTTTGCTTACTTAACTGCTCGCTATTTGCTTCCGTTATTGCTGTTGATGTATCGCGTTCGTCCCTTCAAGAAGAAATCAGCGTTTTCCTCAAGTGCTGAATGGCTCATCCGATTGCTTCGTGCAAAACGTTCTGTAGTATTAGTTGCAGCCCTTGTTTTGATCTTTGTTTCTGCCAGTGTAATTGCATTATTTAAGATCAACATTTCTTACCATCAAAGTTTTGGTGCTGATACCGCAATAGGGAGAGCACTCCGGTTTTCGGATGCCCATTTTGAAGGAGTTCGAACCATTGAGGTCATTCTTGAGTCGAAGCATGGCTTGGATTCAGAAACAATTTCAAAAGTGGACCTTATTGAAAAGGAATTAATCCAACATTATGGATGTCGCACTGTTTTTAGTGTGAATACAGCAGTCAAACGCCTGAATCGCTACAATCATTTCGGAAAGGCATCTCGATTTACCCTTCCTGCTGAATTCGACGAGAAGTTTTTAGATGACTTAAAGGAGTATCGAAAAGAATTGGGTCTGATCAACGCAATGACGGATGATGAAAAACTGTATCGAATAGTTGGACGATTACCTGACATTGGAAGTGCAAAAGCATTTAAAAAAAACCAAAATCTCCAAGCGAAACTAAACCTTCTCAAGGATGCGAATCATTCGATTTTCATAAGTGGATTTTCCTTCGTGAAGGATCAATCAACAACGCGTGTAACGTCATTTATTTTGCTTGGAATAGCCTTGAGTCTACTAGTTGCGACCTGCGTAATCGGACTTGCCTTTCGTTCGTTTAAAATCGCAGTCATTTCATTCTTCCCTAATTTGTTGCCTGTCCTATTTGGAATGGCGCTGATGAATTGGGTGGGAATTGAACTAAATCCAACGACCGCAATGGCGCTTTCAATAATTTTGGGCCTTGCATTGGATGACACAATTTATTTTTTGAGTACAATTAAACGTGCGACCGAATTGGAACCATCAGATTCTATAGAACTCAGCCTGAGAGAGAACACCTTTCCAGCAGCTGTCACATCCATAATTTTAATGATCGGTTTTGGGATTTTAATGCTATCCTCCATCGAATCGAATCGAAATATTGGAATTTTGGTAGCAACTATGTTGTTAATAGCCTTAATTTCGGACTTAGTAATACTCCCAGCCCTGCTGCGCGTTTTTTGGAACAAAAGAACTTGATTTGGCCTATTTGGTTATTGCGATATATGTGATCATTTCTACTCTACTGCTTATATACAGCCTCGTGGAGTTTTCGCTGTTGCTGAATTTCTTGTTTAGAAAGAACGTTCATGAACAAAAAGAATGGGAGGAACTTCCTTATGTGACCATCCAGCTCCCGATGTACAATGAGTCCTACGTAGTAGAAAGATTAATTGATCGCATAGTTGAATTGGACTACCCAAAAGACAAACTTGAAATCCAGGTGCTCGACGATTCTACGGATGATACAGTTGAGAAGGCGAAAGCAAAGGTCGAGTACTATCAACAACAAGGATTCGATATTCAGTACATTCAACGTGATAACCGAGTTGGTTTCAAAGCTGGAGCACTCGATTATGGTCTGAACACAGCAAAAGGGGAGTTCATTGCAATTTTTGATGCCGACTTCTTGCCGACAGCAAGTTTTTTGATGGAAGCAATTCCCTATTTCAGTAATGAAAAAATTGGAGTTGTACAATCGAGGTGGACCTACTTGAACGAGAATTACTCTTTTCTCACTCGCTTGCAAACCGTAATCTTGAATACACATTTTTCGGTGGAACAGGGCGGTCGAAATGCGAGTGGTGCCTACATCAATTTTAATGGAACGGCTGGGATTTGGAGAACAGCATGCATTGCCGATGCTGGTGGCTGGGAAGCTGATACGCTAACGGAAGATTTGGATCTCAGTTTCAGGGCACAAATGAGAGGGTGGAAGTTTGCTTACGTGAGTGAAATTGAATCACCATCAGAACTCCCTTTAACGCTTCCCGCATATCGTGTTCAGCAATTTCGTTGGTCAAAGGGTGCAGCGGAATGTGTTCGAAAGAATGTCCGTGCGTTGATTAAAGATAAACGTCCAAGCTTTTGGGCAAAATTGATCGGATCTTTTCACTTGTTGAACAGTTCTGTATACCTAATTGTTGTTGCATTTATCCTTCTTTCCTTTCCAGTAACATTAGCAATTGAGAGGCTGCCAGCTGATTCCTGGGTCTATTATTTATTCCCCGTTTTTCTCTGTACGAATGTGTTGTTATTGCTCGTTTTCGCTGGAGGAAATATCACCTTTGCGAAAAATAAGGTTTGGGGAACCATCACTTTT
This sequence comes from Fluviicola sp., assembly GCA_002733985.1. Lineage (GTDB taxonomy): Bacteria > Bacteroidota > Bacteroidia > Flavobacteriales_D > Crocinitomicaceae > UBA4466. The sequence goes on from NVXP01000014.1 coordinate 55,728, forward strand.
CCATTCATCTTCATCTCTTTTCTAGTACTGAACATGGGGATGTCAGTATACATGGCACTTGGCGTAATTGAGGGATATATCGGAAAGAAATCGGAGTTTATCCGTACACCGAAATTCAATATTACAGCGGAGAAAACGAGAGGGGAACACAAGAAGTATAAACGCATTCAAATTACGCCTCTTCTCCTGCTAGAGAGCTTGTTCATGGGATACGGAATTTTCCAAGTTGTCTATCACCTCAACCACCAAAACATTCCAATGCTTCTTTTCACTGGAGCGTTTACAATCGGATTCCTATACAACGTAAGCGCAACAGTTTATCATTCTGTTTTTAGTAAATAAACGTAACTTCGGGTTATGAAGACACTGTTCCGACTGAATATCATATTACTTATTTCGCTTTTTTCCTGTGTAAACTCAGCTACAGATGAAATTATAGTTGAGAGTGCACCTCGTTTAAAATTGACAAATGATGATGCACAAAAATTGGTTCAACTGCCGATCAAATGCATCGACATTGAATACCCAAACAAATTAAATCAGGTAATTGGAAGTGATGCTGATTTGCGTTCACCAAAGGAATTTCATCCTGCATTTTATGGTTGTTTTGATTGGCATTCTGCCGTACACGGACATTGGTCACTGGTGCGTTTACTCAAGGAAAAGCCACAAATGAAAGAAAAGAGCCGCATCATAAATGGATTGAAAGCGCATTTGTCTAAGGAAAATATTACGATAGAGATCAAGTACTTTCGAGATTCTTTGAGTCAAGGATTTGAACGAACATACGGTTGGGCGTGGTTGTTGAAATTAGCCGATGAACTAGAGACGTGGGACGAGCCTCAAGCGAAACAGTTAAAGGAAAATATTCGACCACTCGCAGAGCTGATCGTTGAGAGATACGAGAAATTTTTACCAAAACTACATTATCCAATCCGAGTTGGAACGCATTCGAATACGGCGTTTGCATTGTGCATGGTCTATGATTACGCAGAAACAATGAAGAATGAATCATTGAAGAAACTCGTCGTGGAACGCGCAATTAAATTTTACGAAACAGATACCGAATGTCCCCTTTCTTGGGAGCCAAGTGGCTATGATTTTCTCTCGCCGTGCTTCGAAGAAGCCAACTTAATGCGTCGTGTTTACTCAAAAGAAAAATTTAAGACTTGGCTTGAGAAGTTCTTACCAGAATTGAAGAGTCGATCGTTTAAATTGGAACCAGCAATCGTTTCGGATAGAAGTGATGGACATCTCGTTCATCTTGACGGACTCAACTTCTCTCGTGCTTGGTGTTTGTATGGAATCGCTAAAACGCTACCAGAAGAATATGGACATCTTGTTAAAATTGGAAACGATCACATCAACTATTCTTTTGACAATTTGGTTGGGGATAGCTATGAAGGTGGACACTGGTTGGCTAGTTTTGCCTTGCTCGCGTTAGCAGGTTAATTATTAAGCATAGCTTACATTCCAACCGCGACTCTCAAGCACACTTTGCAATGTTGCCACTTCTCGCGAATTGGGTAAATATTCCTGAATTCGATCAAACGTCAAGGTTTCCCCTTCAATTTTAGGAGTCAATCCGTACGGGAATTGAACTTTACTTGCAGCAAAATCAGATTCAGCAAATGCGATCCATTGTCGAAGGAGATTAATCGACTCGTTATCACTGAGCTTAAAATCTGATGATCGTACAGAACAGAAAAAATCAATGGATTCTCGGGCTCGTGTGAGCAACACATTCAATCGTTTGCGTCCATTAGCTGTATTCATTGGCCCAAATCGCAAGTGGAAATCTCCTGTTTCGTTGGGAGCATATCCGAATCCAATAATCAAGAAATCGCATTCATCGCCTTGTACGTTTTCCACTGCTTTGAAAAATCCGCCGTAAGTGTCCTGATGAATGCGCAGTTTTTCCTGTACTTCTGAATCGAGTTGTTTCCAAATACACGCCAATTGTTCTTCAGAGAACGCGACAATTCCAATGCTTTTGGTTTGTTTAAGTTTGATTGAAATATGTGAGGCAATTGCTTTTGCTTCCAGTTCATTCACGCGATCAATGAACACGGCATTCTCTATGAAATGACGAGTGATTGGACGTTCTGATGAGTGTGCGGAAGGGTAAGCGCTTAATTTACCTTCGTAAAAATGTTTGTTCGAAAATGCAATGAGTTCAGGGTGAACACTTCGATAATGGTGCAGGAGCGGAACTTTCGGAAAGTAATAACTCGCTTGATGCAACAAATCAGTGATTTCCTTCGGTCCAGATTGAAAATAGTTCGACGGTCCCATTTGATGCTCGTCTCCTGCAACAACAATTCGCTTACTTCGCTGAATTGCGCCCAAGGCATGTTGGATAGGTATTTGACTGGCTTCATCAAAAATAACCAGATCGAAACAGTTTTGTTCCATCGGGAAGCATTTTGCCAAGCTAGATGGATTGCTCAACCAAATTGGCTTCAACATGGAAATCCAATGACGGGCCTCAGACTGAAATAACTCCCTAAGCGTTGGATGACTTCGTGTCTTTCCGAATTCTTTGATCAGGATCGATTTTCCTTTTTTCAATTCTTTCTTAAGCGCCTTTTGGCTTGGATCAAGTTTAGCAGCGGGTGTATTCAACAGTAAATGATGTGCTGAAAATTGGCGATGAACGTTGTCTAGCAGATGCTTTGCGTGAATTTGTGCCTCACTTGATTGAGCTGCTAGAATAGAATTCACCTTTTCCTTGATTGCCTTGGGCTCGAAACTGGAGAAAGCGGGAAAGCGTTCTTTGAAAACAGTATAGTTCGATCCTAAAACGAGCGCTTCGTAAGATTCAAATGTTGAGCATCCTCTAAGTGAGAGGATTTCGGATTCATTCAGTTGAAGAATGTTTTTTCGCTCTGCAAGAATGATCGGTAATTGGGTTTTGAAACCTTCAAGAAAGTTCGAAAGATTGATTTTCCCTTCAATTCTGAATGCCGAATTTAATTCGTGGTAAATATCGTTGAGGGCTTTGTGATGTACCGTAGTTTTTGCCCGATGTTCCAATGGAATCGCTGAATATGTTTGCCAACGTTCTTCAGAAAAWAAGGGAATAGCGTGTTGWATTTGTTCAATCTCYGCGGATGGATCGCCAAGACCTAATCGCTGAAGCTGAGCCAAGCACTTATTYAATTTTTCTTCTTTTTCTCCTGCTTTAATTCGCTCTTCAAGATTGAATTGAACTTCTGTAAATGGAAGATTTGAGAGCTGTTTCCACCGTCTTTTGGCTGATCTTCGCTCGAAAAATGTTCCTTGCTTGATCTGATGTTGAAGTGATTCAGCCTCAACTAAAGAAGGATAGGTTTTCCACTCGGAACCAATTTCAGTTGTACCTGATAATCCTACAAATTGCTTTGCAAGTCGAATAAACTGCTTCTGTTCTTTCGATTCGGGCGTGAAAATCGCTGAATACTTTTTAAAGAGTTCATTTTCGAATACTTGACAAGTTGCTGCTTCCTTCATTGCACGAGAAAGATCATCCCACGATTCAAGTGAGAATATCGATTGAAGGGAATTCAGTTGTTCCTGCCAAGCATTAATCCTTTGATCGAGGTTCAAAAAATCATCGGAGGCAAGTGTCTTCTTTCGCAAATGCGAGAGGTTCTGTTGAATCCCTAGTTCAAAAACGCGCTGGACGATTGTTTGACTCTTAATGAATTCGGAGATGGATGGTGCTTTACTCGAATAAGTCGATCCGTTATTAGCTGTAGGGTCGAAATTTTTCCCTTTACTCAATTCCAGAAATTCATGGAAAGAAACGCCTCCAATCAAATCTGCTTGTTTCAACATGTCCAAGGTCATTTGGAGATGATCTTCATATTGATCTGAGAGTTGAAGATTAATATCCGTTGATGGCGTATAAGATTCAAAGAAATCCCACGTTTTTTTCAGGCTTTCCAAAAAGTGATGGCTTTGGCGATCTGATCCGGCTACGAAGCTCAAAATATCAAGATTGAATTGGCTTAATTTTGATACAATGACATCCAAAGCAGCGCGCTTTTCTGAAACGGCAAGGATTGTTTGGCTGCTAGAAAGTGCTTTCCCAATGAGATTACAAATGACTTGTGATTTCCCAGTACCCGGAGGTCCTTGAATAACAACATGCGAGGATGAAACAGTCTTAAAAACGGATTCATGATCAGTGTCGGCTGGGAAAAGATTGCTTGATCCGACAGCTATCGGGGTCAAATCCATCCGATTGTTATCGGACTCAGGGAGAGAAGCATTTTCTTCTCCGAAGAGCATTCCAATTGCTGGGTTGAGTTCTGATACTTGCTGTAATTCTTCTAACTCCTTGAGAACTTGATAGCGGTGATGATGAAAATTACCAATCACGGAAACTCCTTGGTCAAGCTTCAATCTATGCGATTGAAAATAGTGAACAAGACTGTCCATTTCAGTTGATGCAAGAATGTCAGAAGGAATAGTAAGGTTAAACTTCTCGCGGAAATGTCCTAAGACAAATGGGTTGATGAATGAAGCATCATCTATTTCTTGAAAGCTTACAGTTTGCTGAATGCGATCAATCGAAGCTGAAATTGGAGTTAAGAGAATGGGAGAATGAACTTCTTTGCCATTCAATTCTAGCTGCAAAATCCCACGAGCGAAACACAAGGTATTCACTCCTGATTCTTTCATGTTTGCACGAGAATCAGCAAGAATCCGCTTGGGGAATTCATCCAGCTTAAATACACGCAATCCTTCAATAAAAAAGAGCCCACGATGATCGATCCGAGCATTTACCAAAACATCATTCGCATTGAAGTGACTGCTCTCGGCAAGTAAATTTGAAATGATATGTCGGAGTTCTTTTGACAAGTGGATAAATTTACTAAAAACCTACTTGATAATCACGACTGATCACTTCTGTTAAAACTCAGTAAACACCATACTATTTAGTACATTTGTCTATCGATTAACGACGCAACAAAAAGAAGCAAGTGAAATTCGGAACAAAAGCAATTCACGCGGGTGTTCATCCAGATGAAGCGACCGGCGCAATCATGACTCCAATTTATCAAACATCAACGTATGTTCAAGAGGAAATTGGTGTAAATAAAGGATACGCGTATTCACGTACGCAAAATCCAACTCGTCATGCATTGGAAAAGAACCTTGCTGCACTTGAAAATGGGGTACATGGAGCTTGTTTCGGTTCAGGAATGGCTGCCATTGATTGCGTCTTGAAAATGCTGAATCCTGGAGATGAGGTGATTTCTACGAGTGATCTGTACGGAGGGACATTCCGTTTGTTTAAAACGATTTTCGAAAAGTATGGAATCAAGTTTCACTTCGTTGGAATGACGGATCCTGCGGCTGTTTCGAAATTAGTAAATGAAAACACGCAGCTAATTTGGGTTGAAACGCCAACCAACCCAACAATGAGTATCATTGATATTGTAGCGATGTCGAAAGTTGCGAAGCAAGCAAATGCGATGCTGTGTGTAGACAATACATTCGCTACGCCATATTTGCAAAACCCACTTGACTTGGGTGCAGACTTGGTAATGCACTCCGTAACAAAATACCTCGGTGGACATTCAGATGTTGTAATGGGAGCATTGATTACGAGTGATGATAAAATCGCAGAAGAAATGTACCGCATTCAGAATTCTTCAGGAGCTGTAACGGCACCGATGGATTCATTTTTAGTACTACGCGGAATTAAAACACTGCATTTGCGTGTTCAACGTCATTGTGAAAATGGTGAGAAAGTTGCCCGTTTCTTGGTTGATCACCCGAAAGTAGATAAAGTATACTGGCCTGGATTAGAGTCTCACCCTAATCACGAAGTGGCGAAAAGCCAAATGCGTGGATTTGGAGGAATGATTTCTTTCACGATGGTTGGAGATAAATTGAGTGATGCGCATGCAGTAGTACGTAACACAAAGTTATTTGCTCTAGCAGAGTCATTGGGTGGGGTTGAGTCTTTAATAGGACACCCTGTAACAATGACACATGCAGCAATCCCAAAAGAAGAAAGAGAAAAAACAGGTGTAGTTGATTCAATGATTCGATTGAGCGTTGGCGTTGAAGACGTGGAGGATATCATTGAAGACTTGAGACAAGCACTTGATAAGAAATAATTGAAAGATGAATTATAGCAAATTTGCCGTTATTGGCGTTGGAAGGTACGGTTCAACAATCGCTAGACGATTAGCAGAAAGAGGGGCGCAAGTATTTGCGTTCGACCCAAGCGAAGAGAAGATTGAGAACATTAAGGACGACGTGGCATTCGCAGTAATGATGGATGCTACAGATGTTCGTGCGCTTAGATCTCAAAACCTTGGTGAAATGGATGCGGTCGTTGTCGCAATCGGGGAAAATTTTGAAGCAACTGTTCTTACGGCTGTTCACCTGATCGATTTAGGTGTAAAACGAATCATTGCCCGAGCAAGTGGTGATCACCAAAAGTTGATTCTTGAGAAAATCGGAGTGAAAGAAATTCTGACACCTGAAGATGAGGTAGCTTACGTAGTAAGAGAGAAGTTATTGAATCCGAACATCGTTTCGTTTTTACAGCTTCCTGATGACCATGAAATCGCGGAAATTCGTGCACCAAAAGGTGTTGTTGGACGAACGTGTGATGACGTTGGATTCAGAAACAAGTATGAAATGACCCTCATCACGATCAAACGTCAATATGAATTGACGAAAAATGGTGAAGACTGCACAGAGCAGCACATTGTTGGTGTTCCAAAGGAAGATACAATCATACAAGAAAAGGATACTCTGGTAATTTTTGGAGCTGCAAAGAGTGTAGAACGTTTCATTACGATTAACGAGGCATTGTGATATTTGTCACGGGTGTTTCTCGCGGATTTGGGAAAGCAATTGCTGAGTTGTATCTCTCCAAAGGAGAAAAAGTCATTGGAATTGGACGGTCTGCGAACATCAATCACCCGAATTTTTCATTTATTTCCTGTGATTTATCCGATTTGGATGCGGTTAGAAATTTGACTTTTGATTCGATAGCTATCGGATCCTTTTCAGAACCAGTTACCTTGATTAATAATGCTGGAATTCTCGGTGAAATTAACCGACTCAGCGATTTGAAAGTAATTGATGTCGACCAAGTGATGACAATCAATGTTTCTGCCCCAGTAATACTCACACAAAAGATCTACGAAAAGCTAGAAAACAAGGACTTATTTACATTGGTGAATATCAGTTCGGGAGCAGCGAATCGCGCCATTCCTTCGTGGGCATCCTATTGCGCATCAAAGGCAGCTTTGAATATGCTCACAGAAACATTCTTTTTAGAAGAAGAGGAAAAAGGAAATCACCCGAAGGTTTTTGCCGTATCACCAGGAGTGATTGATACAGGAATGCAAGATCAAATTCGCGCGACGAATCCATCGAATTTTTCAGCTGTAGAGAACTTCAAATCCTTGAAAGATGAGGGTAGTTTGTTCTCGCCAGAAGAAGCGGCAAAGCGCTTGAGTCAACTTATTAAAGGGAAATATACGACAGAAGTCTTTTTCGACCTACGAGACATTTCTGCTGAATAGCTATCCAATACCGTTCACGGTTTCATTTCTACATGTCAGTTGAAAAGTTTGTATTTGGGTAAGGATGTCCGTATCTTGTGCGTCTAATAAGTAGAAATACGCTCAAACTATGAAAAAAACTATACTCTCTGCGTTGGGGATTCTCGCATTTACTGCGATATCATTTTCTCAAACTCAAGCAACGCAGATCGATCCCACGAATGTTCGTGATGGTGAATCAGTTGAATACTGTATTACTCACAAAAAGAGAGCCGAGCTATTAATTGATCCCGCTGCAGTTCTCTCCTTTGCACAGGATGAAATTATTCGACAAAATGAAGAGCTCAATGGAGTGGCTGTCCCAAAAGCAACAGTTTATTACATTCCTGTTGTGTTTCACGTACTTCACAATGGTGGAATTGAAAACATTAGCGATGACCAAATCTTAGAAGCACTTTCTCTTCTTAACCGTGATTACCGTTTATTGAATGCTGATGCAAACAATGTTAATGCGGCCTTCACAGGATTACCAGCAGATGTTGAAATCGAATTTCGTTTGGCAACGATTGCTCCAAATGGAACATGTTTCAGTGGAATTACTCGAACACAAAACGCACTTTCATATGATGGGAGTAGCGGAACAGCTCAAGTAAGTGCAATTATCGCTGGAAACAATGTTTTCAACGGGCAGTTTCCTGGAGATGAGTACTTGAATTTCTTCATTTGTGGAGAGATTGGTGGTGCTGCAGGATATACGTACAACCCATCTAACTGGATTGGAGCTTCAATGGCCAATGGAATTTGGGTATTACACAACTACGTTGGATCAACAGGAACGTCTTCAACTTTTACAAGCCGAACATTGACGCATGAAGTTGGACACTGGTTGAATCTTTCACATCCTTGGGGAGGAAATAACAACCCTGGAAATGCTTCTAGTTGTTCTACAGATGACGGCGTGAGTGATACTCCAAATACAATTGGAGTGACTTCATGTAATCTAAACGAAAACACATGTGGACCTTTAGCTAATGTTGAAAACTACATGGACTACTCTTACTGTTCAAAAATGTTTACGCCTGGTCAAGTTACTCGTATGAGAAATGCGATCACTTCAAACGTTGCGAACCGTGACAACTTAATCTCAGCATCAAACCTTATTGCAACTGGTGCAACAGGAACTGTTTACTTGTGTTCTGCTGAATTTCAAGCTGATCGTACAACGATTTGTGCTGGAAACACAATCAACTTTGATGACATGTCTTTTAACGTAGTTAATGGTTGGAACTGGACATTCACTGGTGGATCTCCTGCTTCATCGACTACTGAGAACCCAGCAATAACGTATAACACACCTGGACTTTATACAGTAACGTTGACTTCTACTGATGGTCCAAACTCTGATACTGAAACAAAGACTTCATATATCCGTGTATTGCCAGCAGCATCTAGCTTGCCTTTCCACGAGTCTTTCGAAGACTATTCAACATTGAATAACATCGAACCATGGGAAGTGATTAATCCATCTGGGAACGGATGGCAATTGCATACTGGAACTGGTTACACAGGAAACAAATGTGCGAAGATTGTCAACTTTGGACAGTCGGCTGGTAATTTTGATGATTTGATTTCATCACCTATCGATTTATCATCAATCAATGCTACAACTGGGGTAACAATGAGTTTCCGTTATTCTTATGTGAAACGATATACTTCGAACACTGAAGTGTTGAAAGTATACATTACTCCAAACTGTGGAGAAAACTGGGCGCCACGTAAGACGCTTTCAGGAGATTTATTGTCTGCAACAGCTCAAAACTCATCATGGACTCCAACATCTCAGGCTAACTGGGCAACTGTTCACATGACGAACGTAACTAGTGCGTACTGGACAGATGAGTACCGTTGTCGTTTTGAATTTGAATCAGATGGTGGAAACAACATTTACTTAGATGATATCAATATTTATGTTGGACCTCCTTCAGATGCAATCGTTGGAATTTCAGAAACTGGATTTGACATCGAAGCACTTTCTGTTTTCCCAAATCCAACAGAGAAAGATTTAAACATTCGTTTCTCTTTGAAGTCTGCACAACAAGCAAACTTGACTGTTCAAGATGTAACAGGAAAAATTGCACAATCAGCAACAGTAAACGGAACAGTAGGTTCTAACTTAGTGTTGATGAATACTTCAGCTTTGGCTTCAGGAATGTATTTCTTGAAAGTTCAAATCGGAGGATCACAAAAAACAATTCAGTTTGTTGTTAAGTAAGAATTAATCGAATCGAAAGGCCTTTTCACTGTGTGAAGAGGTCTTTTTTATATCACGAGGAATATGAACAACTACCTTACACTCGCGCTAATCTTCTTCAGCGTCTTGTTTAGCTTTGGACAGGCCACAGAAGAATGGTGTGCGACAGATCAACGAATGGAAGAGCGATTTTTAGCTAATCCAAGCTTGCGAGAAGCAATCCATCAGGAAATGATGAACGCTGCACGTTACCGCCATGATAATTCTGGAAACAGAGCAACAATTGTCGTTCCTGTTGTCGTACATATCATTCATGACAATGGAGTTGGAAATATTTCTGACGAACAAATCATAAGCGCACTCGATATTCTCAACGAAGATTATAACCGCTTGAATTCGGATACAGCAACAACGCGAAGTACAATTGATGCGCCATTCAAGCAAGAAGCTGGGAGTATGGACATGGATTTCAAATTGGCAAAGTTGGATCCGAACGGTGAGTGTACGAATGGAATTGTTCGTGTAAATGCTCCTCATTTGACATACAATGCTGGTGAAGATTGTAAATACGCAGTAAACGGAGGATCTGACCAATGGCCGCCTGATGAATACTTTAACATTTGGATAATCAACTCGATTGACAATGGTGGAGCACAGGGTATCACCTTAGGATATGCCTATTTACCATATGGTGGAGCATTCAGCGGGTATGGAATTTTAATGCGTCATGATACGTTTGGAACGATTGAAACTGCGTCTAGTTCTGATGGTCGAACGCTGACACACGAAATGGGTCACGCGCTCGGATTGAATCATATTTTTAGTGGAGGTTGTCATTTGGATGATTGCTCGTCAAATGGTGATTACTGCTGTGATACTCCTCCGCAAGAAGAAGCGAACTGGAGTTGTTCTCAAACATGGAATTCATGTTCAGGGGTTCCAACAGGTGATACGTATGGATTCGATGCCTTAGATCAAATTGAGAACTACATGAGCTACAATGCTTGCCAAAACATGTTCTCGTTGGATCAAGTGGGAATCATGCAAGCAAACTTTGCGACAATTGGTTTTCTAAACGGATTGGTAGATCCAAACAACCTCATTGCGACGGGAGTGAATGATCCAGATGTTTTGTGTACCGCTGATTTTGAAGCGCTGAACAGAAGCGTTTGTAGTGGAACAGTAGTAGACTTTAGTGATTTCAGTTTCCATAGCCCAACGACTTGGACGTGGACAGTTAGTGGAATTGAAGGAACAGATTATAACTATGTCAACGGGACGTCATCGTCTTCACAAGATCCGTCAATTGAGTTTATTTCTTCGGGTTCATACGATGTTGCACTTGAGGTAACTGATGGTGTCACGACGGAAACGGAATTGAAGACTGCTTATATCGCTGTTATTCCTCAACCGAATGCGCTAGATTTGATTGAGGGGTTCGAAGCTTACACTTCCCTCGGTACTACTGATCAATGGACTGTATATAACCCAAGCGGATTTGGATTTGAAATTATTGAAGGAGTTAGTCGAACTGGATGGCGAAGTGCGCGTCTGTTGAATTTTGGTCAATCAGCAGGAAATTCTGATGAATTGATCTCGGCACCAGTGGATTTGTCGGTTATCGATGCAGCAACGGAATCCGTAACATTGAGCTTCCGGTATTCTTACAAGAAGCGTTTCGAATCGAATGATGAATGGTTGAAAGTGTTTATTACGAACACATGTGGAGATATATGGGTTCAGCGCAAGACGATTCATGGAGACCAATTATCTTCTGCAGCTCAAAATTCTTCTTGGGTTCCATCAATTATGGATGATTGGACGACTGTTCACATGACGAATATTACGAGCGGATATTTCGTAGAGAACTTCAGATATAAATTCGAGTTCGAAAGCGACAATGGAAACAACTTCTATTTGGATGACATCAATATTTACAAAGGTGCACCATCTGATGAGTTAGTTGGAATTGATGAGAACGGAAACGTGATTGAATCAATGTCGGTTTATCCGAATCCAACGGCAGGTAATGCGAATGTTCGCTTTGCTGTTGCGAATGGTGGCGCTGCGAGTGTCGTTGTTACTGATTTAGCTGGAAAGCAATTGGAATCGCATGTTTTGTTCGCTGCGCAAGGGAATAACTTGTTGCAATTGGAAACGGCAGGTTACGCTTCGGGTGTTTATTTGGTTCAATTGAATTTGGGCGGGGTAACGAAGGTTGAGCGATTGGTTGTGAGGTAGTTATTTTTGTCCTAAAAACGCAAATAGTTCTTCGAAAGAAGCATTTTTTAAACAATATAGAACAGAGGCAGCGCGAGAAATTAGTGCTGCCTCAGTACTTTTCCCCCAAGCAATAACCTCCGCACCTTCCGGAATCACGTTATCAAGGAAAAAACCATCAACATTACTTGGACTCGTAAAAACATACACGTCACTCACTCCGACGAGCTTCCCAACAACCTTCGTAGAATAAACAGCGACCTCTTCCTTCTGACTTTCATCAATCAAACCACTAACAGTCTTCAAACTCCGATCAGAAACAGGAAACAACACACTCCTAGATCCTAACCATACCTTAAACTCTTCTGCAACAACCTTCGGTTCTCCACTTTTCTCACCTCGAAAAGCAACAGTATAACCGAGCGATTCCAAAAGCTCAGCCGTTTTCTCGCCAATACACGCAATTTTAGCACTTTCAGAAATGGATTGACTTGCCTTAAAGAAAATAACTGCCCTCGGACTTCCAAAAAAGATTACGTCATACGGACGGGCAATTTCAACCCGATGGTTATCGGATTCAAGCGAAGAAAAAGATAAAAAGGAATGTGAATCTACTTCAAAACCCAACTCATCGAATTGTGAGCGAACAGGATCTATTTCGGAAGCGTTTTTAGATATGAATATCCGATTACTCAACAAATGCGTTTTTCAACTCAGCAACGACTTTCTCAGCCATGCCATCGAATTCAGTAACCTTGTAATCAAAGAAAACACTTTCTCCACCCGTTTTTGCGGCAAAGGCAACATACAAATGATGATCCTCCGTGCAATAAGCACCAAGAGGTAATTGACAACCTCCATCCAAGAGGTTTAAGATTTTACGTTCAAGTGAAATACACTTCGCAACGACAGTATCATTCATACTCGCCATCAATTCTGCCATTTCAGCATCGTCCTCACGAATTTGAAGTCCTAAAACACCTTGTGCAGGCGCAGGAACAAACTCTGTCGGGTTCAATTCAACGCATTCAAATTCGCTCATGTCCAATTCCAAACGATCGATTCCTGCTTTCGCTAAGATAATCGCGTCGTAGTTTCCTTGGCGTAATTTATCGATTCGTGTAGGAACGTTTCCACGCAAATCATTG
>NVXP01000132.1 GCA_002733985.1 Fluviicola sp.
TTTTCTGCACTCACCTTTATTGCATGCAAGGTAATTGGCCCAATGGACTTTTCAATTTTTATCCGTTTTGATAAAGCAGATTGACCTTTTTCTGATTGTGTTTGTAATTGAGAGTTGCTGTTAGATTGCTCAGAGTCAAAATCGATATCACTTAGAGGAAAGCCTATTTTCCCAACTCCCTCAATCGCTAAGACTCCTTTCGAATAAAACCCTTTCTCCTCTGGTACTGTTCTGTATCCAACCCCAAAATTTGTAATCTCCAAATTGGGTAATTTCAATGGTAAGTTCTTCTGATCTTTACTTGAAATTATAGGAATGGCACCTCCGCCTAGATCTAAATGTACACCCGTTTTGTCAACCACAAGCACGACACTTAGGTCACCAATAGAAGCGTTAATCAGAATAGAAATTTTGAAAGGTGCCATGGGGATTTATTTAGTGAATGATTTAACCTGGTATTACTTCAACTTTCCGTTCAACTTTTAAAATGGCTTCTTCAACTCTAAACTCCAGCCCTTTAAAATTAGGAAGTCCTAATTCCGAGGTAGTCACAGACATCCCAGGAATTTTTATCTCTAAATCAACCACCCCATTAAGGTTGTCAATATTTATTGCATTCAGTTCGAGTCTATAATCACTGCCCGCAAATTGTTCTATTCGTTGTACCATTTTAGTTTTAATACCAGACTCAGGCAAGAGTGCCTTCATCGCTTCCACTCCTCCAACCCACTCGATCAAATTTGATATATATAAGGTTGCGGGAACTCCATCCATTATACTAAATCCACTACCACTTGTAAATTTTAATCCCGCAATGAATAAATCCTTAGGCTCATTATTTTTTTTATAGGACAGTATTATTATGGCAGACGCATTGACTTTTATAGTTGGTTCAGTGTTGGTCTCAACAGTTTTAGTTAATTCTCCATTTGTTGTGCTCATTTTTGTTTTTTTAGTTAATTAATAATTAGGTTTTGAATTCAAAAATGGGTCGGGTTAATACCTTGAACTTTCGTTTTGAATTGCTTTAACAAAAGCAGCAATAATTCAATGGAAACGCAAGAAACGACCGTCAACAAAACGTGAACACGTATATTATTACTGTGTTGTAGAGCGTTTTTGTTTTTTCAATTTAATCTTGATAGGTGTAGAAATGACTGGATTGAGCGGCTTGTCCTCACAAGGAAAAGTGGGGTTTGTACATTAAATGGAATTTTTTATCGGTGAAACTCTAGATTTGATCATGTATAAATACGAAACGGGACAAGCTCTATATTAGAACTTGCCCCGTTTATTTTTTATGATCCCTTTTCTATTGGGATAATATTGGCGAAGCCTATTTACTTAAATAAGCGCTACCATCGTTAATTACTCAGGATTCTTTGGAAATACACATCTTCCTCCTTTCCATGTTGCTATAACTGGAATATTACGCATTCCTTCGGCTGGATAAGCGCTATCTTCATTTTTATAGGTTAGAGGAGATTGTTCCAGAATAACAAAATCAGCACATTTCCCTTTTTCTAGAGATCCTACCCATTGATCGGCATGACACTGCCATGCAGCATCATAGGTTGCAGCTTTTAATGCTTGAAACGCTGTGATCGTTTCTTCAGAGTTCAATACAACCGGTTTCTTTTCCTCAGGAGCACCTTCCATCAATCTTGTCATCGATTGCTCCATCATTCTTAATGGTCCCAACGGACTAACTCCTAAATCACTATGCAGAGTGATTCTCATGTTGTGGTCCAGCGCAGATTTACACCTATCTAAATGATTACTTCTCGCCTCTCCTAGTATCGTGTTTTGGAACATCCAGCCCCAATAGCCGACATGACCAATAAGGAAACTAGGTGAAATTCCTAGTTCTTCCATCCCTTCAATATCTTTATCAGTTAAAAGCGAGCAATGTTCGATTCGGTCTCTTCTATCATTTATTGTAGCGTTTGTAACACCTGCAGCTCTAAACCCAGCAATGGTTCTTTCAATTGCTTTATCTCCATTCGCATGCATCATTACAGGCCAACCGTTGGTCTTTGCTGTTTCCAATAGTCCATTAAACTCTTCGTCACCAAAATTGAAAATTCCTGTATTTGTTTCAGCAGGATCCTTAATATAATCTTCATTACAACAATAAGGAGCGGTTTGATATCCTGTCAATCCTTGATTTGAACCATCTGACACTAATTTTAGGTATGCCAAATTGAACTTTTCGTTTCCTGTATTTGGATAAAAATTGTCAACAATATCCTCTTTGAATCCAACGAGAGATTTAGAGATAATGGCCGCTCCAATGCGAACATCTAAATCCTCAACATTCGCCAATTCCTCGAAATATTTGATTTGGTCAGGGAACAAAGCTGCATCGAGCATGTAGGTTACTCCTCGTTCTACAGCAGTATCGAAGATTTTATATAATTCCGTTAATATTTCCTGAGTATTCGGCACTGGTAAGTATTCAATTACAGGAATCAGTTGTTCCAGTTCTTGAAGCACTCCACTAGGGTCCAACTCGGGCCCATCATATCCATTGTCATTAAGAAGCTCTATTGCAACTTTATTTATATAAGCAGTATGCAATGAACCACTGAGTAAAAACACAGGATGTTCATTACTTACTTGATCATTAAGGAACTCCGCATTAAATTCCTTGTCACCTTGTAATAATGATGGATCCATTTGCTGCCCAATGTACCATTCGACCTCTATAAAACAGTTCACGTCCTTACCTTCGATTCTACCTGGTATTCTTGTAGAACCTTTTAAATTTGTAGCGACAGATTCTTTTGTATACACCTTCTTTAAGTATTGCCCGTCAAATGGTCCAACATCTGTGTAATTGTTCGTTGCTGCGGTAATCCCTAAATGAACATGTGGCTCAATCAGTCCAGGTAACATAATTTGACTACCTGAAATTTCCAGCTTGTTTTCACATCCATCCATTTCATTTTCGACATGTGATAAACTTCCAGTTACATGGATTTTACCGTCTTTTATTCCAATGGCTTCTACTTCTACATTTTCACCTCCTTCAAGAGTTTGAATTGTACCTCCATTAGCAGTATGAAAAATTACGTCTTCTGGTGTTTCTTTAGTTGTCTTGGTTGTAAGGTTTTTAACATTGAGAGAATCCTTTAAGAAATTCTTCCAAAGTGGACTGCAACATGCACAGCTCAGGCCTTCATCGTGGTGGTGGCTCATAAATTTATTGTTTTATATAGTTTCCTCTTTTGTGCCGGCTAATTAACCGTACACATCAGTTTTCTTCGTGAAGAAATCGATATTTATTGCGTCAAACAAGCTCGAAATAAAGAACAGGTATTTATACCCATTCGGCCCAAAATGCTTGAATCTGTGTCACAGTTATTTAGTAAAAAGGCATTAAATAATTTATTTAAATCACGAATTAAGATGGAATGATTATGGGGTATGCTGAGCCAAAACAACAAAGGAGACCTTCTTTCGAACAGACGTAATATTCAATCCAAATCGTTGCTTTTTATCATAATTGGAAATCACTCCTGCTTCCTGAACAATTAATTCATCACAAATTCAGATGATTTCTTAATTTTAATCCGCAATGAAAATCCGAACAGACTACAACTTCTCGATAGAAAAATACGCTTCTTGGGCAAGCGAAATAATTGATGAAAACCCTATCATCATTGATAAAATTGCTAATTCTTGTTCCCTCAATGCTGAAGAATCAAAAGAAGCTTTAATTGAGGCGCTGAAATACCTTGATTTGGTTTCTTACAAAAAGGAAGTCTTGACCCCTGCTATCATTGTTGATTATGCGTGGCACGAATTTATCCTGTGCACGAAATCATACGCTGCATTTTGTGCTGAAAAGTTTGGAAAATTTATTCATCATCACCCTGGAGGTCGAACGAATGAGACGATTTCACAATTTCACCGAACAATCAAATATTATATTCTCTATATTGGTGAACCAAATATAAAATATTGGGGAGAAGAAGCTGCACGCGAATGGGAAGATAGCCAATGCGGAAGCTGCTCGCCTCACTAAAAGAACGATAAGCATGTTTTTTAAAGGAACCTTGACCATTGATCCATCGGAATTAACCAAAATCGAACGCGTTAAACCACAGAAGGCATTTAAACGAATGCTCTACTTCATGACTTCGGGAAAGATCTCCGATCAAGAAGAGCGCGAAACATTTACGGCA
Organism: Fluviicola sp.; assembly: GCA_002733985.1. Taxonomy (GTDB): domain Bacteria; phylum Bacteroidota; class Bacteroidia; order Flavobacteriales_D; family Crocinitomicaceae; genus UBA4466. The sequence continues at coordinate 4,191 of NVXP01000132.1, forward strand.
ATCTCAATTTTGCAGCAATTAAATGGCGTTTTTCTTCGTAATTCGATCAATAACCTTGTTCGTTTAGCGCACGATGATATTGACATTTATTTTGACCAAGAAGGAAAGAAAAATGACTTAAAGGATGCGCTAGATGTCTATGAAATTCAGATTGGAGAGTCAATGTCTCACCATTTTGAAACATTGCAAATGGTCCTGGAACACGACGATGACTCCTTCAAGTATTTAATTGAAATACGGATCAATAAAAATCATGCAGTTGGTGCTTACCCAATTGAAATTGATGTTAGCGGATTTTTAAAGGAGTTCAAGTCGAATGATTTCACTTCAGAATTGGATATCAAGGCGAATGCACGCAACATTTTCTTGAGCAAAGAAAAGTATTCGGCTTATTTGAATGAAAAGAAAGCGCTATTCGAGGGGTTCATGAATCTTCTAAAAATGGACATTATGAAGTTCATTAAAGTCGATGATGTAAAAGTCGATGTAAAATCTACGCTTGTACTATCGAAGGACAAAAAAGAGAAAACGAAACGTCTAAAAGAGAAACACACACACGTCGGTCACCCATCGTACTACTACGGATTCAACGATTACATTCTTTATACTTGGCTTTGGACGGATATGTGTTATCAGCACGGTGTTGATATTGACAATGTAGAAATATTATCAGAAGACGGTGAGCACATCACAGACATCGGTGATGAATCAGTAAATGCTTCTGAAGCGGACTTACTCAACCCAGACGTAGATTACGATTCTCGAACAAGTAGTTTTGGCGATGAGGGAACGGATGATTATCACGATACACTTGCGGCTGATAGCTCGGACAGCGGTGGATGGTTTGGTTCGTCAGATAGTGATTCTGGAGATTCGAGTTCATGTTCATCTTGCGGCTCTTCTTGTTCGTCGTGTTCATCTTGTGGAGGCTGTAGCTAATGTCAAAAATCAAACAATCAATCTACCATTTAATTGATGGTAACAGGGGAACGCACAAGGCTGATGCTTATGTTGACATGTTCATTTCCATTCTCATTCTTCTCAATGTAGTTGCCATATTCCTTGGCACTTATCAAGAAATTGAAACGGCGTACGGATTTTACTTAGATGCCTTTGAGTTTTTCTCCGTTTGCGTTTTTCTTGTCGAGTACATTGTACGAATTTGGACAGCTGATCTGCTTTACCCAGAACTTTCAAAAACGAAAGCTCGTCTAAAGTTCGTTTTTTCTTTCTTTGGATTAATTGATTTTTTCGCTTTGCTTCCGTTCTTCCTTCCATTGGTAATGAAAGTCGATCTGCGTATAATTCGTATTCTGCGGCTACTTCGCTTAATTCGAATATTTAAGCTTGGACGGCATTCCAAATCCTTCAAATTATTCTCCGACGTTATTCGAGAAATACGATTTGATTTATTGGTGACACTTTTTGCGACCTTTATCCTGTTGGTTCTTTCAGCAACCATCATGTATTTTATTGAAAACGAAGCTCAACCTGACAAATTCACAAACATTGGTGAAGCACTCTGGTGGGCTGTGGCTACATTAACGACTGTTGGGTATGGAGACATTTTTCCAATAACTGGAATGGGGAAAGTCCTAAGTAGCTTTATTGCTCTTTTGGGGATAGGTGTCGTTGCTTTACCAACGGCAATTATTAGTTCTGCGATTATTGAAAAAATGGCAGCTCGAAAAACAGAAAACCCCTCAGGAGAAGCAATTTGTGAATGCCCTCACTGCGGAAAAGAGATTAAACAATCGTGAAATCGCCCTCAATGCATGCTTTGAACTCGTCCATTTTTTGCTCTACGCAACTGGTCAGTTCAACATAGCTCTTGTCGTGCTCTGGATAGGTATGAACAGCCAAATGACTTTCTGATAATAACCAAACGCAGGTGTAGCCTTGGGGTGAGAATTGATGATCAATAAAGCCCAAAATTGTGAACTCTGATTTCCTTAGAAAGTCCTCCAGTTTGCTTTTCAATACTACAGAGTCACTTGTGTTTATCCAGCATTTAAAATTGAATAACTCAGCCTTCATAGTTCTTGTTTTTTATTTCTTCCAACAGGTTTTTTCCCGCTTGAATTCCTGAATCACATGCCTCATAAAATAAAGGCAATCTTCCAGTATCAACTCCTGCAAATATAATGTTTGAAGAGTGAGATGGAACATCTTTAAAGCTAAGATATCCCGGTTTTGGAATTGGCATTGCGTGTCCCATTAATTTGATGTTGACATGCTCCAAGTAATCGCGCAAATTCGTTCCTGTTTCATCTGCAATGAGATCAATCGTGGACTCAACAAAATCAGCTGGTTCCTCTTCGATTTTCACTAGTTGCTCTCTGTTTAATTCACTTAAACAATAATAGGCAGTAAACACATCGTAATCCTTACTTCTCGTCTTCTGTGCTCTTGAATTCACAAATCCCAAAAATTCCAAATTGTCGGTAACGACGTCATTTTGCCACTTATCAAAATCTACTCCTTTTCGGCAGATAAAATTAAGTACTAACCATGGTGCGTAGGAATTATCAAATAGCGGTTTCTCCGTTCTAAGAATATACTTCAGCGCATGTTTCTGCCCAGCGTAAATTACTTTTTTCGCCCGAATTAATTCTACCTCACGAGCAGGTGTAATGACTTCAATCTCCACACCATCTTCGACCTCTCGAATTGACCTCACCAATGTGTTCACCTCGAACGCATCGGGTTCATCCACATACCCGACCATTTTCTCGATGAAATAACTGTTTCCATTCGGAGGAGAAAAAAGAGGAACATCCTTTTCATCGTAAGGTCGACACATGTAATAGTGAATTCCAGCCAAAGCCGATACCTCATCACATTTTCCGCCCCAATCATCGAGCATTTGATAACTTATTCTACGTTCCAAATCATCCGAAAGTGTCATTTTTGACTCGATGAATTCCTTAAATGAAATGGTATTTAGATAATGGTATTCTTCTTCAATCAATCTAGTCGGAAGCAGCATCTTTCCTTTGAATGCCATTAAAATTTCTTCAAACTTATCACCTCCTTCAACGTCGGATAGGACATCATCAATTAGTTCTCCTTTCAAAAAACATTGCTCCATTTGAGCCTTATCGATCACATATTGCTCGTCTACAAATTCGTATAGTTTTGAGTAATCATTGAAACGAATAACGTTCATCCTTTTCAGTAGGTCGATTACTTCTTTCCCAAAAGATTCGGGGTACGCCAATTCATAATGCGCTCCCATTGCAAAAACAGTGTCCTTCCAATGGTCAGATGCCGAAGATCCCCCCAAGCGATCATCCGCCTCAAACAGCACAAAGCTCTTTCCTGACAATTGAGTTGCCGCTGCTATGCCTGCAACTCCACCACCTACAATTACGTAATCAACAGATCTCTCGCTAACTGGATCAGTTTTGGATAAACTCCTTAATAAATGCCCAAACGATCGATTGCTTTTTACGTCAATGGAATACTTACCTCTGTCCTTCGAAGGTTTTGGAAAGATTCCCAACAATATAGGCAATAGTGCCACGGACGATATTTGAATAAACCCTCTACGATTCATGCTTTCTAGAAAAAATCGGTTTTAGGTACTTATTCTTATCATTCATCTTCCAGATAAATCCATCAATGACATAGTGCACTTGTTGGGGAAGAGCCAAAACAGCCACCGCGATTGCAAGACCCCAAGAACTGGTAAGTTGCTCCCAATTGTATGGGAAAATTCGTTCAAAGATGGAAGAATGCTCATTGTATACTAGCATGTCCCAAAAGTACTCTTCTACCAATGCTGCGATTACAATAACTCCCAAAATGATCAACAGTCGTTTTACTAAGAATGTAATCTTTGGGTTCAAACCAGATTTTATCGACGCTTTTTTCACATCGTAGAAATAGATCAATGCGACATAAGGGATTCCATGTGCAACGACATTTGAAACACTAAAAACCAGGTCTGAATTGAAATACACAATCCCAAACCACCAATTCAATGCAGTCGTTAAGGTCCACAATACTTTGCCGTATGAAAATGGTTCTCCTTTGACTTTTCCACGGATTTCATCGAAGGTCCAGTAGCCGATAATGCTCCAGTAAAGCCAGCTCAAGTAATAAAACACCTCTGTGACGATGCTTGAATCTTTGATATATTGACCGAGGGCTAAGAAATCATTTTCCACGAACCAATTAAACTCAGACTGTGAATTAAAATGCCAGTAGATGATTGGATAAAGCGTGGCGATGTAGATGATCAGCTTATCAGAAACAAGCTTCTTTCGACGGCATCCTGCTCGGTAATTGTACAAGGCAAGAAAGCCATATTGTTGTTTAATGAAGTGAAAAACGGCTAAATATGCCATGATCGTCCAGAACCATGCTGGGGAATACAGCAAGACTAGACAGCTAAGAATAAACAAGATAATTGGTATTGCAATTAGGCGTCGCTTGTGCGTTTCAAATTCATCCTTGTACCAATACGTTCGAAATAAAGAGCTCCAAACATGGCTCACATCGATTCCTAGAATTACGACTAACCACAACCAAGCTGGGATTTCTGCGCTTTCGTAATAATCTTGATTGGATAAAAATAGTGTCCAAATGATCCAAACAGGAACGAACAAAACGATGAGATCAATCCGCTTGGAGAACAACCAGTTTTCTCCCTTAGAATTCGAATGACCAATCACCTTTTTCATAGTATTTGTACGCTGATGGATTATGCATCGTGTTCACCTTGAGTTCACTCGTGTCTACATAAATCAAATCTTGTCCGAATGAAGTTAGCAATAACAATGCATCCGATGTCATCCACTTGAGGTCTTCAATCTTCTCAAGATCAGCATTGTTTATGATCTTTTTGAGCATTTTTGACTCCAATTGCTTTGATCCAATGATCCAACTCCATTCACCAAAGGAATAGACATGATTGTGCAAAGCAAGCGTGTTGAAACCAGCTTTTTTCATGGTTTTTTCAATGCATCTAAATGTGTGCGTTGTATAATACGGACTGGTCGATTGTGTAATAAACGCTCCATTAGGTCTTAAACGATGTCCGCAAAGCGTATAGAACTCATAGGTGTACAGTTTATTGATCTCTATGCTTCTCGGGTCTGGAAAATCTGCGATAATCACATCATAAAATTCCTCCGTATTTTCCATATAGTGAAATGCATCAGCATTGATCACCGTTACTTTTTTCGAAAGGAGTGCGTCTTTGTTCAACTTCTTGAAAATAGGATGTTCTTTCGCGATGGTTGTCATTACAGAATCTAAATCGACCAACGTAATCGATGCCACGCGATCATATTTCAGTAATTCTCGAACAGCACAACCATCTCCAGCGCCCATTACTAAAACGTCGATCTTCCCTTGAGTCAAAGACATCACAGGGTGTACCAAAGGTTCGTGATACAACCATTCATCAAAGGTGCTCAGTTGCTTTCCTTGATTCAAATAAAGTTGGTGATTCCCTTTCCACTCCGTGATGGTAATCTGCTGGTACGGTGTCTGCTTTGAAAAAACGACTTTTTCACTGAAACGACTTTGGTTTCCGTATTTAACAATCGGTTTCGAAAAGGACAAGCCCAATCCAAACAAGACGACAACAATAGAAGCAAAGATTATGAGGTTTTTCTTCGTATCCAATAGCTTTCTAAATCCATAAAACAGGATCAAGGCGACCACTAAATTAATTCCTCCAACAACGAATGGCGTAAAGGTTAATCCCAAGAATCGAATTCCAATAAACGCAAAAAACAAGCCTCCGACTAAACTGCCGTAGTAATCGTTTTCCATCATTCCAGAAATGTTGGTCTTGAGCTCTTCGTATTCTTGATTTATTCGCGTCACCAAGGGAATTTCCATTCCGATTAGAAAACCAACGACACAACTTAGGCCATAAATCACCACATCA
>NVXP01000133.1 GCA_002733985.1 Fluviicola sp.
CAATTGCAATCTTCGAGAAAAATTAAAACCGTGTCGTATTTCACATCACATCCATAGGCAATGGCTGAAATTTCGATGGTATCAGCTAAGCTTGAATAATTCAATTGCTCGTACCAACTCGAATTTGTCCCATCGTGCCAGATGATTGAATCAATATTATTTAGTGAATGCGCTTCGAAAACTCCTTCTTCAAAACACAGTATTCGATCTTCCCCTAACTCAAATTCGTAAGGCTCGACGGTGATGCTAATTTCATCGCTTATGGTGCAAATGTTGTAATTGACAACAACAGAATAAGTTCCTGGAACAGCATCGATTGTAGCACTTGTTTCGTTATTTGGCATCCAAAAGTAACCCGAGGCGCCTGCTACTTCAGCGTTTAAGATCACATTCCCGAATTCACACAAAACAATATCATCTCCCAAGTCTAACACGGGAACGTCAATTACATTTACAGCAATCGTATCTCCACCCACACAACCAAATGCATCGGTAACGAGCACCCAAATTTCATTTGCAGTCCCTTGGTATTGCATCGGATTCATATTATCTCCATTGCTCCATTGATAATTATTGAATCCAGCGCCAACTTCAAACTGAACAGACTCATTCGAACAAAATGTTGTTGGCCCCGTAATTATTGGATCTGGAGTTGGTGTTTCCGTAACGACAATAGTATCCCAATTCAAACATCCTATCGCGTCGGAAACTTGAACAGAATACGTTCCTGCATCTGAGACGGAAATAGTTGCTGAAGTTTCACCCGTATTCCACAAGTAAGTTACGCCCTGCGGAGAAGTTCCAATCAAGGTATTAGAATCGTATTCACACATTGAAAAATCAGGACCTAAATCAACTTGAATATCAGGTAATGCAGTTAATACAATCGTATCTTGATGCACGCACCCGTTCGCATCATTGATAGAAACTGAAGTGATCGAAGGACTCATTACTGTTATTGTTGGTGAGGTCTGTCCTGTAGACCAAACAATATTTCCACCAGCAGGAACAGCCGGACTTAAATCGAGCGTATATCCTGAACACATCAGTGAATCATTTCCTAAATCAATCGTGAAATCTGGATGAAAAGTAATCTCAATAGAATCTGTAGCTGTTCCACAAGAAGTCGTATAAGACACCCAATAAATACCTTGCGTTTGAATTTGAATCGCTGATATAGTATCGTTAGTATTCCAGAGATAACTTCCGTTTAACACATTCGCCGAGGAGGAAATTAATTGATTTGTTCCAATGCACATTACCACATCCGCTGGAAGAGAAACTACAGGAATCAAGTCCACATTTACGGTCATTGAGTCTGAGACTGAGCATCCATTGCTAGAAGTATAATCCACATAATACGTTTGTGTTGTAACTGGAGCGATCGTAAGCTGCGCAGATTGCGGATTGAGAATTCCCATTGTCGTACTCCATACAATTCCTGTTGCACCCGTAAAATCCAACTGGAACGATTGCCCTTCACAAATTGTAGTATCAACAGGCAAGTATACTTCTGTTGCTGGAAAATAGTTCAAGTTCATCGTGTCCGAGTACGTGCAATTACCATCGAAAACAGAAAGAATAAACTGAGCATTTGTATCCGTTAACACCGTTGAATTATATAAGTTCACAGGACTCACAATCGCGGCATTTGACCAGATAATAAGTGGGTTTGGTGATGTTATGGTTGAACTTCCTTGCATTTGAAACCCAATTGTACTGCACAAGGTGACATCTGGTCCTGCATCGACAGTAAAATCACTAAGCACAACTTCCAAGGTGTCTAGCCATTGACATTGAGACACAACATCCGTAATCTGTACACTATAAATTGTTGTTGTACTCGGAGAAAGCTGAATAGAATCCAAGGTCCCAATAACATTTCCAGCTTCAATCCATTCTGTTGTATAGTTCGAACTGTTCGTAGATAAAATTAATGTCTCCAACAAGGTCGTCTCATCAATACACAAAATTGAATCACCTAGTATATTGAAATCCATTTGTACCGAAGCAATCTGCACAGAATCCGTTTGAACACAGCCCAAAGGTGAAGTGACAGTAACATACATCGTCGTATCAACTATCGTTCCGATGAGAACAGAATCATTGAGATTATTTGAAGCAATCACTGATGAGGGTTCCCAGTAATAAGAATATCCTGTTCCCGCTGATGGTGTTGTGATTAAGGTCAATGCTTGGTTGGAGCAAACAATCGTATCGTCAGTTGTGGTTAAAGTAAATGGATCATTCACATCAATGAAAATTGAATCAGCGTATGAGCAAATCCCCTGCCCTACTTCTAACACGAACCACGTTGGTGATGTCGGTGCTGCAGTTGTAACTAAACTCAATGGATCAGAAAGTCCGACTGTTGGCGTCCAGTTGAAATTGATTCCATTTGAATTCGTGGCAGAGAGACCAATATTTTCGAGCATCCAAACATCTTGATTTGGACCTGAAAAGTTCGGTTGATTCCATCGAAACCGTGTCGTTCCTGTTTGAGCTCCTGCAGGAATCGGCAATGAAAAATAGGTGAAAATTGGATAATTTGATTCCAAAAGCGTAGCCATTGGCACCCAAGTTCCACCACCATTTGTCGAATATTCGAGGTAAATATCTTCTCCAATTTCAGCGTCATCACATGGTGCCGTTCCTGTAGCTACTTTAATGTAAAAACTTAAGCTTCCTCCATTCGAAAGATTGAAATCAGTTGTTTCAGCCGATCGTGTTCCTCCACCATTGAAAAATAGCGCATCTCCTGCCACCGACCCACATATCGAGCTAATCGTTTCACCCAAAATTGAGGTCCAAATATTGGTATTGATTCCACCTTCGAAATCCTCATTTACCAAAATTTGATTGACGACTCCAATTAGTGATGCCGAATCGGGTAAACAAAGTGCACTTGAACTGGAATTTACTGTAACAGATTCTATTCCTCCACCTTGAACAAAGACATAAACACTGTCCTCAGCAATACTACAGATTGCGCCAACATTTGAAACGGCGACGCTGTACCAACCACTTTGCTGAACAGTTAAGGTTGGATTCGGTGATGTAGGATCATTAAACATATACGCTGGACTCCACTCATATTCCCACGTTCCTGGCGTAAGTACATTCACATTCATCTGAACTGAATTAAACATACACACAGTGTCATCGCTTGCAGTGATTGAAATTGTTGGAGAAGCTGGTGCAGAAACACTGTAATTATACGTCACTGGACATCCTGAAACCAGAGAGTTTCCAGTTACAGAATAAATGTCAGTTAGAATCGGAGGATACATCACGAAGTTGTTTCCTATTCCCAATATTGTGTTGGTATCAGATAGTGCAATCCATTCAGCATTGAACAGCGTAACTGGAGTTGAAAGTACAACGGAATCGGTCGTACAAATTGTGGTATCAACTACAAATAGTGGTTCAGCTTTATACGATCCAACGGAATATGAATAACTCTCTGCTGTTCCCATTCCATAGATGTATGCTGTTACGCCATTATTTGCTTGCAAGCTATGACTTCCTTGTGTTAAGGTAATCTGCGCATAAGCGTTCAAGGGATTCGCGGTAAACATGCTGAAGTTTCCTGCTGGAATTGGTAAATTATCCAAGAGGATATTACCTATATCTGCCGTTTCCACGATGATATTCATAAAGTGGTTGGTAATTACATTCGAAGAAACCGTACTAAATGTGACATTGTCGATTTTTTGGTCGTTTGCATTGAGCACAAGCATCGCAGGATCTCCATTTAGAGAACACGCATCTCCTTGCATATATTGTACAACCTGAATGGGCTTATTTCCCACTACTTGAATAGCTGTCGCAGCGTTATTAAACTCAATTACTTGTCCCGAAGTCATAGGAATTGGTGCTCCTCCATCTATAGAAACCAAGGTTCCGTTATCTCGTGCCATTACGCGATATGTAAACACACCTGTCGTTTGATAGGGCACAATGTAATATTCGGTTCCCCATGTTTCTACCGGAAATAATTGATCGTACAAGTGATCACATGTCGAACAACCTGAGGGAACGTTTGTGCATTGAGCTCCAGCATATACAGCGAATGGTCTACATTCTCCACTTTGCGGAGTGGATACAATTCGCGTTCCTGTTAAATCCCCTGCAATGGTAAATGAGCGTATTTGATACGATTCGCCAGCATCAATATCTACAATAAACGGCACACCAGCGGGATGACCTCCTTCAGTGTTAACCGATGGTGTAATTTCTATTTGGGTATTATCTTCGGTAGCAACAATTAAAAATTCGGAGCGACTATTTACGGCCAGTCCTTGATATGCTGTGACCAAATAATCTATTCCCAAAGATTTTTTCGGGAGGATTTTCGACGCATCGGCGCTGAATGTTGCAAAATTAATGGCGAATAGACTTACTGAATCCATTGTTGTGACGTGAATTCCTTTCGTTTCAATCACATCACTCCCGACCGTTTCACCAACAGAATTCGGAATAATAATGGTTGTGGTAATATTCGGCGCAACGGTAAATGTTGTATTCCATCCCTGAAGAGGAATATTCACTGTACCAGAGGTTGCAACTTGCGATGTGATAAATAATCGTAATTCCTCATTATTTGATCCTGAATTGTGCATGTATCCATACCAGAAGTCCACTCCTATAGATGGAATGGTGCCTTGAGCATTTGAATTAGATGAAAGTTGAGTGAATAACAGCACCAAAAACATCAAATAAAACGCCCTCATAGTTGAGGAAGCTTGAATGGAATACATAAGTGTAAAATCAGTTTTCACTACGCAAGATAAGGGTATCAAGCAAGTTACGATTGAGAAAACCTTGAAGTGTATGAATTACTTAGTTAAATGAGATTCGCTGCGCTCGCAGATTATCAGATCGCTGCGCTTTTTAGAACGCTTTGCTTTTAGACTGACGTAGTTTGTAGGTTTTTTTTGGGGGACGGAGTTGGGGTTGGATGGTTAGAAACGTCTTCGACTTTGGATTTTTGGATCATTGGATGAAGTAGTTGGTATGTTTTGGTATGAAATGATCTTTCGATTTTCCGATCATCAGAATGTCCGATTATCCGAGGAAGTGATTGGTAGGGTTTGGTGGGGAGTTAGATCGTTAAAAACGTCTTCGACTTTGGATTTTTGGATCATTGGATGAAGTAGTTGGTATGTTTTGGTTTGAAATGATTTTTCGATTTTCCGATCATCAGAATGTCCGATTATCCGAGGAAGTGATTGGTAGGGTTTGGTGGGGAGTTAGATCGTTAAAAACGTCCTCGACTTTGGATTTTTGGATTCGTTGGATGAAGTGCTTGGTAGGGTTTGGTTTGGTTTGAAATGATCTTTCGATTTTCGGACCATCGGACCATCGGACCATCGGACCATCGGACCATCGCCTAAATAAAATCGAATCCTGAGGTGTAATTGGTGTTTTCGGTAGTCCGTTTAGTTAGAGATCGTTCAACTAGGTTGACTTGATTCACGCCGATGATTTTGTTCAAAAGTCCCCAGTTGATTTTTGACTGGATGGACGTGTACAATTCATCCTGCTCGTCGACCCACCAGATGATTACGCGTTCGTTCATGTGTGCAAGAATCCCATCGAATAGTTCGGTCAATAGTTGAGGGTCATTGTTCTTGATGAAAACTGCTTCGGGAACCAGGAATGAGTGATTTTTCGGTTTGATTAATCGATTCAATAATGGAATATAAGGGAGTACCTTGACAAGCGTTCCTCCAAATTTACCTGGAAGGCGTTTAATCTCCCAATGTGCTGATGTCGTTTTTGCGAAAGCGATCAAGTCGCCATTGTTGTCTCGAATTGAAAAGTGCTTTCCCTTTATTAATTGTTCATTGAAGAAGAAACGTTGGGATTGGAAATGAGCTTGAACTTCAGCAGGTATTTCCTTCGGATTACTATCCACTATCACCCTGCCCGATTTTGGTTTTCTAACCGAACTATAAGTCTGGGTAGCAATTTCTCCAATGGTCTCAAATCCAAAATTCTCGCTCATCCACAAACTTTTCACGTTCCGTGGATCGATATAGGCATAAAACGACTCAACTTCTCCCGATTTCAATTGCTCATCAAAAAAACCATTCAGTTCCTTTTTAAGTAAGCCTTCCGATTTAGATTTTTTCGTCCCTAGAGATTGCATGGAGGAGTCAAACGCGAAATATCGGATGTACCAGTTCTTTTCACGCTGACAAAACGTAATATTTCCGAGCACTTTTGTGTGTCTTTCCATCGAAAGGAACAATGGATTGTCCGCTTCCAGAATGCGTTCCCGCGTATCCAAATGTCGGTAATGAGCGCCATCTGTTCCTAGTGTCACTGATTCAAGCAAAGAGATTATTTCCTCTGTTGCTTTCGTCCGAAATTTAAAGATCGGATGCATTCCGATAGTTTTCCCAACCATTATATAGCAGCGGCAACAATTGCTTCAACGCGAGCAGGGTCGATTGCTTGTCTTTCACCCATTGCTATCCAACCACGATGTTCGAAAACCTCGCGAACTCGAGATTCTACTCCAGCATGATTTTCGGTATAATCAGAAATCCGTGTATCGATTCCGAGTGAATGGAAGAAACTCTCAGTTGACTTGATTGCTTGCTTCGCAATTTCATCATCAGTTCCAGTTAAGTTCCAAATTCGTTTACCGTATTGCGCGAGTTTTTCCTTCTTATCATCGAACATTGCTTCGTACAAACGCGGAGCAATAATCGCCAAAGTTCGTGCATGATCAATTCCGTAAAAAGCTGTTAGCTCATGTCCAATCATGTGCGTTGCCCAATCCGTTGGAACTCCACATCGCAAAACACCATTTAAGGCATGCGTTGCACACCACATAAGGTTTGATGCTAATTCATAATTGTCCGGGGTTTCGATCACTTTTGGTCCAATTTCAACCAAGGTTGCGAGAATTCCTTCCGCTTGACGTTCTTGAAGTAAATTCCCAGTTGGGTATGTCAAATATTGCTCAAGAGTATGCATGAAGGCATCAACAACACCATTCGCCAATTGTCGTTTTGGCAAAGTTGCTACTTGTCTAGGATCACAGAATGAAAATTTCGGGAAGAACATTGGCCCACCAATCACGCGTTTTTGTTCGAATTCGCTACGATTGATGACTGCTCCAGAATTTGCTTCTGAACCTGTTGCTGGAAGCGTCAGTACTGTTCCAAATGGAACTGCTTCAATGAAGTTGCAGTTCTCTTTTTTATTGAGAACATCCCAAGGGTCGCCATCGTAAGGCACCGCACCGGCAATAAACTTAACCCCATCAATTACAGAACCACCGCCAACGGCTAAAATAAAATCAATCTTTTCCTCTCGGCACAAATCTCTTGCTTTCACTAAGGTCGTAAACTCAGGATTCGCCTCAATTCCTTGAAAGGAAACAACATGAAAATCACTTAACTGATAGACTATTTTCTGGTACAGTCCACTTTTGACAATACTTCCTTGACCATATGCTATCAGTATGCGTTTCGCTCCAATTTCTGTGAGCAACTCAGGAAGACGATTCAATTGGTCTTTTCCGAAGACGATTCGGGTTGGATTGTAGTATTCAAAATTCAGCATGACTTAATATTTACAAAAAAATCCCGTCCTGATAGCTATCGGGACGGGATTTCAAATTACTTAGATTCTATTAATAGCTACCATTATCTTGTACGGCGTAAGCTAATTTTAGTGCTTCGATTTCTTGTAATTCCTTACGGATATCGAATATAATTCCAGTTGGAGCTTGTTCATCTGCTTTAATACAGGTGATCACTTCCTTAATTGGCTGTTCCATTCGATCCGGTTTAGCTTCGAACTTATCCAATTTCCAACGACGTACAGTATTTACATTGTACAAATCACCTGGACTTGGTTGCGCTACATTGTCCAAAAACAATGCATAACCCATATTGAAACTTTCTGCTCTTGCTTTGTTTCTAGGTACACCAAGGTACAAGAAATCAATTTCCGAACGCTGTTTGAACGGCGTCATGTCTTCTGCACGAACTCCAGTAGGCTGAGTCAACTCAACTGTTGGATCCGCATCTTTGGTTGTTGTTGCAACCATGAAGAAGAACAAAAGCATAAATACGATATCTGGAAGCGAAGAAGTATTAATTGCCGGTGCTGGCTTCTTACCTCCCTTTTTAAACTTTGACATAGTTCTATTTTTTCGGTGTTACTTCAATGATACGGGCTGGGTAAAGCAAGTCAAGTAATCCTTTCTTCGCTAAATACTCAGCATCTGTCGGCTCGTTTCCAAGCTGCGTTACGATTCTTCCGTATCCAAATCCCCAAATGCGTTGTGCAGCATCATCTCTTAATTCAAACAAAGCTTCTTCAATTTCTGATTGAATCTTCGCGAACAACACGTAACCCGTTTTGATTTGAACTTCAATACGAATGTGTGCTTGCGGAGAAATCTCAGGAAGTTCTGATTTTCCGTAGAGTTTGAGGGCTTTCTTTTTCTTTTGCCATTCCTTTACCTTCGCCCAGTAGTACTGAATCAAGACTGGATCTGCATCTTCATCTTCTTCAATTTTTTCTGCTTCCTCTGTTGTTTCAGCAATTCTCAAATTGATCTCATCAATTCCAAAACGGTTATAGAATGGGAACTCAAATCCAGAAAAACCTGGATCCATAGAACCTATAGCTGTTTCCTCACTTGTCAATTTCTCATTCGTACGGAAAAACTCCAGTATTAAGTCAGAAATATCATCCGGATTGGCAACTAGCTTCTTACGCACCATCAATTCATTTGAGCTATTTGCAATGATTGCACAAATGTCTCTTTCTTGAATATCTGGTGGTGGAATTACTATTTCAACTTTTTTCGGAATAGGACGCACATATGCTTTGTCTCTATCCATTGTCGTTGTTACCAAGAAGAAAATTAATAACAAGAAAGCGATGTCTGCCATCGAACCAGCATTAATTTCGGGTATGTCTCGCCTTGCCATAGTCTCTTACTTAATTGAACGTGTGAAAAATCCTGAGATAATAGCTAAGAGACCAACCGTAATAGCAACTAACGTAGTCCAAAGACCAGCAGATGTTGCAGTAATAGTTGCTTGATCAACAGGGTGACGCAATTGTAATGTTTCGTTTGTATCACTTGTCCCAGCAGCCCAAAAAACTAGGTAAATTACTAACGCAGCAATTAAACCAAGAATCGAAAGAACTGTCTTTTTTGGGTTAGAGATTAATTGAACTACGAAGAAAAATAGAATCAATCCAATTCCAAGGAAAACAATAAAGCCAGTGAAAACTGATGCGAAACCAAGTCGAGCTCCATCACGGAAATCTTCAACTTCCTTCGGGTCCCCATTAATATCTGGTCCATTAAACAATAACAAACATGAAACAACTCCAATGGCAACTAGTACCACTTTCAAAATGTTCATGTATAAATTGAGGTTTTTACTCTTCATCCTCTTAAATTTTAAAGTTTATACTGATCTCTATCATAGACGATAGAGATCTGATATTCGACAGCAATATCTTATGACTGTGTCACTTTGTGCTTCAACATCATATCAATTAATGAGATAGATGCATCTTCCATTTCGTTTACAATTCCGTCAATTTTAGAGACGATATAATTATAAAAGATCTGAAGAATAATCGCTGCGATCAAACCAAATACGGTTGTCAAAAGTGATACCTTAATACCATCGGCAACTGTTGTTGGAGATACTTGACCTTCCTCAACAATTTTATCAAAGGCGAAGATCATCCCAATTACTGTTCCCAAGAACCCAAGCATTGGAGCCAAGGCAATGAACAATGATAACCAAGAAAGTCCTTTTTCCAATAATCCCATTTGAACACCACCGTAAGAAACAACTGATTTTTCAACCATGTCAATTCCTTCGTCAGCGCGATCTAATCCTTGATAATAGATAGAAGCGATTGGCCCACGTGTGTTACGACAAACATCTTTCGCTGCTTCTGTACCACCGTTTTTAAGTGCTGTTTCTACTTCATCTAAGAACTTTTTAGTATTGATTGTAGACAAGTTAAGGTATACAATACGCTCAATTGAAAG
>NVXP01000015.1 GCA_002733985.1 Fluviicola sp.
TTCAATGACGTTTTGTTGAAGTATTTACTGAAACGTCAGAAGCTGCATTAGGCTAAAAACCTATCGCTTTAAATTGTATTTCCATTCTTTCGTACAATCAATTCCCTTGCTATCCTTAATGATATGTTTACCGCTAATTGATTTCTGTCCTTTTTGTGGAATGAAAGAAATAGTTGCAGTGCCATCTTCATTATATTTTATACGTGCATCAGGTTGATCAGTTTCCACCTTTACTCTATTATACTGATCGTTCAAGGAGGTGCTAACTATTAAATCAATACGCTCACCAAGATTGATGCTTTCTGGACCAGTTATGACAGGCTCGTGAAGATTATACGAAAATCGTCCATATTGAACTTTATTCATCCAGTTTTCAAAAGCATACTTTCGAGCAGTTAGCACTTCATTCTCGATCTGGGTTATCCGCATAATTGCCTGAACAATAGATGCATCTTTGAAAGTTGCAACAACCCAATGCCTGTCTAACTCCCCTATTTTCACTTGTTCAGGTTTAGACAGAACCATATACACATCCCTTAATGCAGAAAAATCTTCAAAATTATTCACTTTATTGCCATCATAGATCATCCTCTTTACTTGATAATGCAAGTCCTTCTGATCACTAAACGAATTAATGTTCTTGGATAAGAACGTATATTTCCGACCATACATCTCATAACTTGCCATGGATTTTATGAATCCTAAATTAAAGCCGTTAAATTTCTCCCAAAGCTCTAATCCTCTTTTACTCGGACTGTTTCCAGATACATTAATAAAATAGTCATTTACACTTTCGCGGTTATCTCTATTTTTAAGTGCCCATAAGTTTGCTTCTGAACAACTGTACCTTTTCTTTCTTCCTTTAAAACGACGGGCAATTGCTTTCGATGTATTAAACATAATAGTTTCATCATCTTCTCCAGCTGCATCAAGAAGGGACACCTTCAATCCCTCTAGCTCTAACAGAAAACTATCCGAAATACTTGCAAGTTCTTGCATTTTAGCTAAAACTAACATCAATTTTAGACGACTATTGTTCTTTTTTGGAGTGCGAGCTAATTCATCACGAACATTAGCAATCATTTCATTACCCTGATCAAACAATACCGCATTCTCAAATTGAAGAGACTTCTCCGCAACGATTTCGTTTGCAAGAACGGCTTCAATCCGTTCAGAATTTACTCCACCACAAGATAGCAGAAGGAAATAACAGAATATTGGTAATATTGATTTCATGCCTGCAAACATTGGATAAGGATTTAATGAGGTTTTGTTGAAGTATTTACTGAAACGTCAGAAGCTGCATTAATTGCAGCGAAAAAACACAAGCGATTTCTATAAAAACATCCTTGGAGAAATAGATAATTGTTCCATCTGAAAACGGTACACTGTCCTTTGCTTTGACAAGTGCACTATCGTAATATCAAGTCTTATTGATTTCCTCTAATTTTATTACCACGCTTTTCATGCGTAATCTCAGCCATTCCAAGTGCTTCCAATAATGGTGGGATGTACATTCCGAATCGACCTTTGAATCCTTTTTTCATTCCATAAAAACCACCAACTGGATTACTGGATGAACGTCCCCAATCCTCGAAAGTTCCTTCTTTTGTATCGACCTTTTCGTCTTTACTGCCCATTTCCATCCAATCTCTATGTTCATGAAGCATCTTTTGAGCATCCTCTAGACTACGAAGTTGGTAATGTAGAATTGTCTTCCCTACTGTACATACCAAAATATCTTCTCCACCTTTCTCGTCAACATGCATTGTATACTCGGATAAAAGTGGCGGCGTTTTTAATGTTAATGGATTCTCTTTTGTTCCTATTCTCTCTCTATAGTTCATAATTCCGTGTCATTCTTCAACATCCTTGAAATTTTCTTTCAAGCAAAAATCACTTCGCCACCTTAAACGACTTAAAGAACTTCTTTGCTTTCTTATTATCCCACGATCCTTCTGGTGCAATAACCGTAATTTGGTATTGAATCTGATTGATCAGAACAACACGGTACTCTCCAACCAGATCCTTTCCCGCTACTTTCAATTTCGCTTGAAAGCCGTTGTTCTTGTTTACTACCCATCTAGACTCTTCAGTTATTTCACCTTCAAGACCATTGATAAATGCATCCAACGAAACTTTAGCAAGCGACTCACCATCAGCCATGTCAATGTCATGAATAGTATAACTCACAAAATAGACCACTCCCCCAACATTAGCCATTGTTTTAGAAGATCTATACGCTTCTTTAACTTTTTCTGTAGTTGTAAACTCACCCGGAAAAGTAACGGAAAGTTTCGCCTCTGAAGAGGAATATTTAACTTTCGTTGATGGAGCAAGTGAAGTTACACCAACTAATAGGAGTAAAAGAACGCTACTAAATATGATATTTTTCATGGAGATAATTTGGTTGAATTCGTTTCGTATCGTCCAAATTAGAAAAAAAAATAGAATCTCGGATGGGCTTGTCTATTCAATGTGCTGACTTGCCGTTAAATCGAGGACCGTTTTCACAGGACTAAATACCTCTGATGGAATTTCTACAAACAAGGAGTTCCAATGATACATTCCACCGTTCCAAAGTCCAGGAAGTTCGCGGTAGTAAATTGTTTTYCCATCAAATGGCTTTTTCACAACCAARTATTGTTCATYGTGCGAGAAATCGTGCAAGTTCAATCGATTTCCGTCCAAATCATTYTTAGATGCTACAATCATCACAGGATTRAAGTGACTACTTCCAGTTAAAATCTCTTGTTGATCTTSRGCATTTGAAATTTGYACTTTCTCAACRATTTGCTTGGTCAATTCWCCSGATTTCTCAATCCAGAAAGGTCCWCCRCCRGGAGCGCCTTCATTTAAYACCATTCCACAAACTCTTGTTGGACGCGATACAATCTTYTCMAGAAGATCTTGGGACAAAATTTCACTCGGCGCGATGAACTTGTATTTTTCGTTCAGYTTAGTGAAAGCYTGATCTGTATAATTTCGACTGAGTTCTTTTAATTCCGCTTGAAACTGCTCCAATGTCCCCATGAGTAATCTCCATGTCTCATTTGAAGCATCACTTTTTCCGATGTGCTGAATGTTATCAATGTTTTTTATGAGCACGACATCAGCATCAATATCATTCAAGTTGACTAAGAGCGATCCATGTCCTGCTGGTCGACGTAATGGAATTCCATCATCTGCAACCAGGTTCTCATCTTCATCAAAGCAAAACGCGTCAGTATTTCTATTTTGAATGGAAAAACTTACATCCATAGATTCAGTATCCACTGCGTTTGAAATACTTTCCAAGACCTCATCTTGAAAACCATCTTGCAAGGTGAAATGAACAGTTGGTTTTGTCGAAAACAGCTTTGAAAGTTGAAGAACATGCTCTTGAAAAGCGTTTAAGATCTTACCGTCGACGCTGTGGAAGGGAATTAATCCTTTCGGGCGACGAAGCAAATTCAACCCTGAAGGACTGAGGATAAAACGTGCTGTTTCAACTTCGTTGAGTGATTCAATCTTCGATTTCTGATCCTCAGTTAATGCTTTGTAAATAGCAAGGGATTTGAATTCAGCAAAAAATCTACGAGAACCATCTGTATGAATTGATGATTCCATGAAACGATACAATTCATCAAACATTCGAGAACCAGAACCCGATGCAGGGACAAAAAATGCCACTTTTACCTTGATCTGTTCGAATGCATTTAAAACATCTACTCTATCTTGAGCTTCGAGTCGTAAAATTCCATTTTCGATAGAACATGCCGCACTCAAATTCATGGTTGGGTGCAAGTTAAAAACTTGTGCTTTTTGAATCAAACTACTGGTTGTTTCAACCATACCCATTTATTGTAAAAGTTTCTTTAATTTTCGGTCAATGTTTTTGCCGCTCGAATATATAAAATATCGTTGGAATGCTAAAGGGCGACATGGAATTCATTCTCCATTCGTTTATGACTTTGTGGACAATTGTTTGCGCATCAAGTTGAAAGCAGAAGATGTAAGCACCCTAAATAATTTGTTTGGGAGATTAAAAAATAGTCGCCAAGAGATTGAAATTCAAGACTTCGGAGCAGGATCGAAAAAGTTAGGTTCCAAAAGAAAGGTTTCAGCAATTTTCAAAATGAGCTCCTCAAAAGGGAAATACGGAGAATTGCTGTATCGATTATCGAAACATTATCAGCCAAAAGAAATACTGGAATTTGGAACTTCCTTGGGTGTCGGTACAACTTATTTAGCTCTGGGTTCGAACAATTCAACCATTACGACTGTTGAAGCGTGTAAAAACACACGAGCCCTTGCACTCGAAAACTTGAAGGATTTAGATTCAATTGAGAGCAAACTCGGAACCTTTGTTGACTATTTAGCCGAACTTCCGAAGGAAAAGCAATTTGACATGATCTTCATTGATGGACATCATGATGGTGAAGCCTTAATTCTATACCTAAATCAACTTCAAAAACACGCACATGATGAAACATTATTCATTTTGGACGATATCCGTTGGAGTGATTCAATGAAAGCTGCATGGGAAGAAATTTCAAACGATTCTCGATTTCATATGAGTATGGAATTATTTCGCGTTGGAATTGTTTCTAGAAGGTCGCATATGGAAAAGGAGAAGTTTGTGATCCGCTATTAAAGGGTTTTCAGTCTCAATTTTGTGATTTTTTCGGAATACCTGTGTCACGTCGTTGGCATAATTAGATTAATTTGTAATCTCGAGTAGATTCAATTGTGCCTAATCATTTGTTTAATTAATAGATATGAAAATCTTATTTTTACTATTACTAAGTATCCCCACTTCCCTATTCGGACAAGAATCTTTCAGAGAAGAATATGTATTAAAAGGCACAACAATTCTGACTGGTAGTGATAGAAATGCCTTATCAGAATACGTTCATGGTTATCGACTTGCTGACATTACCAGTTCCGAATGCGAGTACAATGGAAGGTCTGAAGAAATCAAAGAACAAATACTGAGTATAACAATAACGGATTCATCCTACGTCATTACGGCAAACATAAAAGGAAATTGCGCTCATGCTTTTCTTGGTGAGATCGAAATAGAAAACGATTCAATAATCAGTTTGATTGCGCACGGATATGGATCAAATTCCACATGTGCCTGTTGTTTTGGCATTACATATACCATTTCCTTTGATCATACAGCTTCAAAAAAAGTAAGGTATATCATGATCGATGGAATTAAAAATACGCTGATAGCCATAGAATAACTTAGGGAAAAGTTAAACGAATCAATCTTCTTAGTTTTCAGCGTTTCAAATGCCTCAACATACTCCATGAGATTTCCAACAAGTGCCTACTACTCCTCCGACTTCGCATTGGGGAAAAGTTGATAATGATTGTTAAATCTTGATTTATCCTGTTTATCAAACTAAAATATCTAGCTAGTTTCATACCCGCTCTTCTTTGTTAGAGCAGATTAATTGACACATCTCCACGAAGATTAATGGTTGAATTATTTCATTCATTCCTGATAGTCGTATCGTTCCGTCAATTTGTATTAATGCAATCCTTATCAATATTTAAAAGAAACATGAAATCTATTCTTTCGGCAGTTTTAATACTCGTTCTAAGTTTTCAAAGTTTTGGACAAGACAACTTTATTCAAATCGAAACAAACAAAACACTCTGTTTGTTTCACTTTTTAGAGACTAGTACGGGCAAACCAGGAACATCTAGTTCATTTCGAAATTACATTCTTGATTCACTGAAGCAAGACAGTGATTTTAACCAGTTGATGAACTCATATTCAAATCTTAATTTAGATTACCCCGTCAAACGACAAGAACTTCCTAAAAAAAGAAAATCGTCTACTACGACTAAAGAATTACTTTGGATTGCAGCATCAAATTCCATTAATGTTGATGATTTCAGCCAACGAATAATTGGCTATTTACCGCATAAAACACATGTTCAATTCATTGAATTATTGAAAAAATCCGAGCACTATTATGACGATTTAGTTTGGAACAATGAGCAAGAAAACATCTTGAGAATAGAAAATGAATTGGGAGAATACAAAAAGGAAATCAAAGATCTATTTATAAAAATCAGTCAGTTTTACAACACTTCCTGGAGTACAAGTGTTCCATTTAAAGTTCTGCTTTGCCCTATTCCATTAGAACGTGGTCAAACAACGGCTATTCCTAAAGGAAATGCACTTATCTGTAGCTATTTGTCTTATAACCCTGAAGCCTATAAATCTACTCTAGGAATTATTATCCATGAGATGTGTCACATTCTTTACAATGAACAAAGCCCAGAATTCCAACATCAAATTGAAGATTGGTTTGCGAATTCGGACTCACCATATGCTCCACTAGCCTATTCGTTCTTTAATGAAGGCTTGGCTACCGTATTAGGAAATGGATGGGCAAATAAGCAAATTCATGGGGAATTGGAGACAGGTGAATGGTACTATGACATTCACATTGATGGTTTCGCAAAATCATTGTATCCACTTACTGAGCGCTATTTAAATGAAGGGAAATCATTGGATCAGAACTTCATCGATGAATCAATTGAGTTATTCTCTCAAACATTCCCGAAGGCGATGTATGAAACCGGTATCTTGATGAATAATCTACAGATCTTTGTTAATAGTGAAGAAGAGAGCGAAATAAATAGTCTGTTTAGCATTTTCAATTACTTCAATGTTCGATCATTAGAGATTTCGTCGCCAATCTTTGAGTCAGGTTATGAAGAGAGAATGGATCAGTTGGAAACGACAAAACTGTTCATTGTTGATTCCGATAATTCGCGTACAATTAAAAAACTTCGAAAGCATTATTCTCAAGGTAAAATTCGAACACCGTTAAATTCGATAGATGTATTCAAGGATGAAAAATCTAAGAGTACGTTAATCATAATAAATATCGATGGCATTACTAAGTTGGACAGTGCGTATGAGGCACTCTCTAAAATTAACTACATCGAATATGGCAAGAACTACAAAATAAAGTAAGGTGTATCCCCCATCAATGCATCTTCATTGTTTTCAGCGTTTCAAATGCCTCAACATACTCCATGAGATTTCCAACAAGTGCCAACAACTCCTTCGACTTCGCATTGGGGAAAAGTTGATTGATTTGATCCAGTGATTGCCGGACACTTGCTTCCGCTTTTGCTTTATCTCCAGCTTCATAGCTTTCTGCCATCACTTTTAAGGATTGATTCGCAATTGCAACGGCCAATACTTTCTTGTGTTCCTTGTCGATGGTCATGTCCAATTCTCCTGTAGCATTCGTCCATTCAGGTTGAATTTTCTTCTCCATTCGGACCTCTTTTTTCGTTTCAGGATCAATGTAAGACAATGAGACAACTACATTTTCTTTAACAATGTCTTTTGTTGGGTTGATTAAATCGAACTTAATCAGTGCCATTTGGTTCAATCCAGGGAAGAGATGTGGAATTTCACAGGTCATTTTCCCAGGACTTACTTTTTCTTGCGAATAACCATATAATTGGCGGTAAACAATTTGATTGTTGTATCGAACCTCCAACACTGCCTTTTCAGCCATTGGGAACAAGATCGTTTGTAATTCTGCCGTAAACGCAGCGCGGATACTGCTTCCAGTTCCTGCTAAGTGTAACAAACCTCCGCCTGCTGAAGCAAGTAAGGAAAGTAATTCTTGGTTATACCCTGTCCCTACTCCAACAGCAGAAAGTTCAATTCCTCTACTGATGTTCCTTTTGGCCATATCGATGACTTCTTCTGGAGGACGCGAACCATATCCATCCGTGAGCAAAATCACACGATCGACGTATCCTTTGCTTGAATTCTTCGCTACTTCAGCAAATCCCATTTCTAGACCATCGTAGATGACCGTTCCTCCACTTGCTTGAATTGCATAAATAATATCGATCACCTTTTTCTTGTTTCCAATTGGAGCAGCTGGAACAGCGACCGTCGATTGGCTATCAAAAACCACCACCGAAACAATGTCCGTAGCTTCAAGTTGCTTCACAAATTCAATCATCGCCAGTTTCAACTCTTCAATGCGCGCTTCGCCCATCATAGAACCGCTTTTATCGACAACAAAGCAAATATTGAGTGGCGTAGGGTTTTTACGATTCATTTTGGATTTCACTTTCAGCCCAATTTCCAGCAAGGCTTCTTTTGAATTGATGTTGAATTTATTCCCCCAATTCAGGTAGAAGTCCATATCACCACTCGTTGGTTCAGGATATTGCTTGTCGATAAAATTTTGAACATCATACGCGACTAAGTCTTTCACTTTTGGAATAAAACTTTCGATATTTTGCCAGCGCGGATCTGGCGTGTACAATACTGTAATGCTTTTCTCAGCAATCCCCTTAATTTGAGAGAGGTCAATCTGATCAGCAAGTCGTTGATAGGTGAAATCGACGAAATACTGTTGTTTGACAGGAAGCATGAACATTGCTACGCCTTCATCATTCGTTTTCGCTTTGTACACAGCGTTCGATTTCAACATCCGTACATACACATCTTCTTGAACTCCGTCTGATGGTCCACCCCGAACTTTTAACTTCACTTTCACATGTGATGAACTCGGTTTGACATTCGGCGAAGTTGTTTGAACGATAAATTTACCCTGTACTTCTTCTTTGAATGTTCGCGGTTGATAGAGAATGGTCAATTTCGAGTTCATCGGTCTTTTGCCCATCACAATTCTACGAATGGACTCTACACCGTCAACATCAATGTCATATTCGGCATCCAATGGAACAACAAAGGTGGCTGCCCCGTTGTTATTACTACGCGAAGTGTAAATTGTTTTAGTACTGAAACTACACAAGCTCACCTCCACACCGGGATGGACTTTTTTTGCTTGATCTTTCAAAATGATCGTTAACACACTTTGTCTTGCTGTTGGTTCAGCGAATGGGTCACTTCTCTCTTGACTGATTGTGTTGAAATCGACCGTTCTTCGATCTGGAACCGATTTGTTCTGAAGCCTATAATTAGTTGGATCGTATGTGAACAGATTGCTTGCTGAACCACTTCGCTCTCCATAAATCTCGATGCAATTCCTCATGTCGCCTATTGATCCTATCCAATTACCATAGGTAAACGTATGTGTGAGCTTCCCTTGACTGTTCGTTTTGAGAGGCAAATGCTCATACGTTGACTTTTCGATGAATACAACATCGCGATTAGCGTCTGCTGCACCTTTGGTTGTTATGACCCTAAGGGAGTAAACAAACTCTGTGGATTGCCCGAAACTCGTTAATGTGCAAATAATGGAGAATAGGAATAGCGATAGAAGTGTTTTCATGGGATCAAGTTTACAGTTTAATACAATCATAAGCGATTTATTGATGAAATGTTACAGAATAACCCTTGTTGAAATGAATTCCTTACTATTTCTAATTTTCACCATCGCTTGTCTTTTTTTTACCTTTATCGAAGGCTAGCGCAGCAGTAGATTTGTACTATGGTACGAACAATTAAAAATATCACAGGACATTCTCGCATTGACGGGGTTGTTCCTGGAGTTAGAGGACAACGCGCTTTTCCTCATTCAACGCAATCATCATTGGATCCATTTATCATGCTGGACCACATCGGTCCACAATTGGTTGGCGAAGATTACTTCGTTGATGGAACGAATGGCGCACATCCTCACAGAGGATTTGAGACTTTAACGTTCATGTTTGAAGGGGAAATGTCTCACAAAGATTCACTTGGAAATAAAGAATTACTGAGATCCGGTTCTGTTCAACGCATGAATGCAGGTAGTGGAATTATCCATGGAGGAGACTTTTACGGAGACCCAAAACTAAACACTTTTCATGAAGTTCAACTTTGGTTAAATCTTCCAGCAAGGCACAAAATGTCGGCACCTGAAATTCAAAACGTTTCAGCTGAAGATTTTCCAATTGTAGAACAGGATGGAACAAAACTCAGAATAATAGCTGGTTCAATTTCGGGAAAACAAGGACCAATTGATCCGATCGTTCCGATTAAAGTAGTACACGCAATAACTTCCAAAGCAAGCACAATTCAATTGGATGATTTTCCTGAAGGGATGACAGTTTTCGCCTATGTACTCAAGGGACAATTTGCCGTAAATAATACCTCAATAAATGAATATCACACAGTTGTATTCAACAATGATGGTGATACAATTCAGATAGAAGCCTTGGGAGAGGGAGAATTATTGATTGCGGCAGGAGAACCACTCAACGAACCGGTTGTAATGGGCGGTCCATTTGTAATGAATACAACAGACGAAATCGATCAAGCTTATTCAGATTTTAACTCCGGGAAATTCGGGAAAATACACTAGAGATGCAGAAACAAACAAACTTTGGAACAGAAAGTATTCGAAAACTACTTATTCAACAGTCAATTCCGGCTGCATTAGGAATTCTTGTACTATCCATTTACAGTATTGTAGATACAATATTCATCGGTCAGTACATTGGTGGGATTGGAATTGCGGCTATAACGATCGTCTCTCCCATCACCTTTTTAGTTTCCTCAATTGGTCTAGGAATTGGTATGGGTGGCGGCTCTTTAATTTCTATCAAATTGGGAAAGGATGATGTAAATTCTGCCAAGAACATATTTGGGAATCAATCCTTGATGATTCTATTTTTCAGCATCTTGTTTATAGGTGGAGGATTCTTATTTGCCAATTCAATTTTAAGCGGATTCGGTGCGCATGGAGAAATACTAACAGCTTCACATGAATACTTCTTCTTCACCTTACTTGGTCTTCCTTTCTTCATGGGCCAAATGATGCTGAACAATGTGTTAAGAGCCGAAGGAAAAGCAAGATTGGCCATGTTTGTGCTGATACTTCCATCTGTACTTAACATTGTACTCGATGCAATTTTCATTACTCAATTGGACATGGGATTGAATGGAGCCGCTCTTGCAACAGCGATTTCACAATTATCAGGAGTTCTTATCGGAGTGATACTCATACTGAGATCAAGTCAGATTACCCCATCGTTGGTCAACTTCAAATTCAGCGGGAAATTAATTCGCTCCATTTCAAGTCTTGGATCAGTTCAGTTTTTTAGTCAGGCGTCCATGAGTATTGTGGTAATCATTGCCAATAATCTCCTGATGAAATATGGAGGTGATGTTGCAATTTCAGCTTATGGATTGGATTTAAGAATAATGATGTTCGCATTCTTTCCTGTAATCGGAATCGTTCAAGGATTCATGCCTGTTGCTGGCTACAATTTTGGCGCAGGAAATATCGAGCGTGTTAAAGAAGCGATCAAACAATCATTTATCAGTTCAACGATTATCGGAATACTGATTATGGTAACAATGCTATTATTTCTAGATCCAATTCTAAGGATATTCACAAGCGAACTAGAACTGATTGAATTAGCCAAAGTAGCACTCTTTTACTTTGTAGTTGGATTTCCATTGTTAGGGATTCAACAAGTAAGTACATCCTACTTCCAGGCTATTGGAAAAGCAAAACCTGCGCTTTGGCTAACACTTGCAAAGCAATTCATACTCATTCCAACAATGTTCATTTTACCACTTTGGTATGGGCTTGAGGGAATTTGGTATACCATTCCAATTACAGAAATAGCAACAACTATTCTCGTCTTGTTCTTCTTTGTAAAAGACGTGAGATCAATCACTGAAAATTAAGAAACTAGAAAAGAGATTAATCAATAGAAAGAAGCTATCAACACGTTCAAGCTATTTGAAAAACCTTACATTAGAGCTTCAATGAAAAAAGGAGATAACATCGTGTTTTACAAGGCACAGGATTCTGGAAAGGGACTTCCCTTTGCCATTGTACCTCATGAATCGCTGGTTTCAAACAATGATTTATTTACACCATCTTTACGCGATTTCCATGTCATTTTCTGGATAAAAAAAGGGAGTGGTAAGTATTTCATCGATTTCCAAGAATACTCGATGGAGCCTAATACAGTTATTCTTATTTCTAAAGATCACTTACACTATTTCGAGCACTTCACCTCATCGTGTGAATTGCAATCCATTGTCTTTAATTCAGAATTTATCTATCGAAATGATGCTGATTTAAAGCATCTTTTCAACTTTAAMACRGATCGCCATGTAGCAGGCGCTCAGGTTTTRAAATTGTCTAAAAARAATGCCGAATACTTAGAAACCATTAGTCAGCARATGCTWGTTGTCTACAATGAGTGGGAAGGWGAATCAAGGAAYGAGAGTTTCTACCACCTYCTCTGTAATTTTCTTATTCAGTGTGAACAAATTCAAGGYATTCTRCCAACTCGTGAAATAGTTGATGAAGACTCTAGGATCTTAATGGAGTTCAATAATCTCCTTGAAACAAATTTTAGAGAGCATTCCAAGGTTGAATTCTATATTAGTTCCTTAGGCTTGACAGTTAAAACACTTTCAAGAATCATTAAAAGCAAGTTGAATGTCTCTCCAAAAATTGTCATCGATGAGCGTCGAATTTTGGAGATCAAACGTCAATTAAAAGGAACGACAAAGCCCGTAAAGGAAATTGCATACGAATTGGGGTTTGATGAACCAACAAACATGGTGAAATTCTTCAAAAAGCATGTCCATATGACGCCAAATTCGTTCCGTTCGGAATAAGTTCTAATTCTTACCATCACAAGTACACTTTTAACCTTTCCTTGCCCTAATTGCCTCACTACATTTGTCCTATACAAAAGGAATAATCCTTATAACTAAAAATAGAACAATGAAAAAGGTAATTTTAAACACACTGATCGCGTTAATGGCATTTAGTATCTCATCAAACACTTTTGCACAAAACCCTGGAGACAATTACATTCCAAAAGATCCCAAAAAGGACAATTTATTAAGCGCTGAAAACACAGTGCTTTTGGTGATTGACTTT
The DNA here is from genome assembly GCA_002733985.1 of Fluviicola sp. Classification (GTDB taxonomy): domain Bacteria; phylum Bacteroidota; class Bacteroidia; order Flavobacteriales_D; family Crocinitomicaceae; genus UBA4466. Next base: position 12,846 of record NVXP01000015.1, read on the forward strand.
CAGCAAGAAATGTTGGGTGTGGTTCAGAACATTGACCAAGATATTTTAATAAACAATACGCAAGCAATTATTAAAACGGCCAAGCTTTTCAACATTCCAATTATTGAATCTACGATTGGTGTTGGACTTGGAGCCAATAAACCAACTGTTGATTCAATCAAGGCTCCAATGGCAGATGTTGTAAACATTGATAGAATTTCATTAAACGCATGGCAAAATCAAGCAGTTATTGATGCTGTCAAGGCCACAGGAAGAAAGAAATTGATCATCACTGGTCTTTGGACTTCTGGCTGTCCTACTTACACTGCATTGGATGCTATGCTTGACGGTTACCAAGTTTATATTTTAACGGATGTTATGGGAGATGCAACAACAGATGCGCACAACAGAGCAATTGACAGAATGGTTCAGGCGGGTGCAATTCCATTCACTTGGGAAGGAGCAGGAGCAGAAATATTACGTGCTTATACAAATCCAAAAGCAATGTCTGATGATACTATCAAAGGTGGTTTTGTTGGAATCATGATGCAACACTTCTACCCTTTCGCAGGGAAATACTAAACACGATTTACTCATCTAAGGGAGTCTTTCGGACTCCCTTTTTTTCCATTCACTATGAAAACACATACGATTCTATTCAGTTTATTTATACTCCTTGGTTTGTCTAGTTTATCTCAAAAAGATTCGGTTAAATTCCATGGTTTTGTCAATGGTAGATTAATGATTCAAACTGGTAATCTTAACCAAGTTGGTGGCGGATTTACCGGTAATCTATCCTTCGGAAATAAAACATTCAATCAGGAAATTGCTCTTAGCTACAATTACGTTAAAGTCAATGGCTTCGTACCTGTGAACGATTCTTGGAATCATCTCCTGTTCAAGTACAAACCAAGCCGCCGGTTTTATCCGTTTGTTATTGCTCGTTATGGATTTGCAAAATCATTTGGACTTAAAACTGCATTTACTACTGGCGCAGGAGGAGGAATCAACATTGTAGAAGCCAAACCTTCCTCCTTTTTGAATTTCAATATTCAGGCTGGGTATCTTTATTTTGAATATTATGATTCTTTAATTATCAATGAACCTGTGATTGAGTCTTTTGTAGCAGGCCGTGCAAAGCTCATTGAGAACAGATTAAACCTTGATTGGAAACTGATGGGTTTCATAACTCCATGGCGAGAAAACACATATGGTTTAATGAATACGCTCCGCCTTTCTTTCAAATTGACAAAGACCATCGACTTTACAGTTTCACATGAAATACTCTACAACGAGGTAGTACCCATTGATAAAAAGCGTTTAAATACGACATTCCTGTTTGGGATAGCATATAGAAAATGAACAGAACAGTACTAATGCTTCATACTGATTCTACATACGGTCTTCCCCCTCAGCCTTTGTCAATAGTCAGTTGCTTTTTCTTACCTTCGGCGGGCTGAACAAACCCATAATATAAACTGCCCTTCTTACAATTTGCACATGCGATATTTCATACACTTAGGATTTGATGGTAGCGACTACAGTGGGTGGCAACGACAAAAGGACATTCAAAATACCGTTCAAGAAGTTGTRGAGCAAACCCTYTCTCGGCTCTTCAAGARAAAAATAAGTGTTTATGGWTGYGGGAGAACTGAYGCAGGTGTTCACGCCAGTCAATATGTCRTTCAATTTAAYATYGAYGAAGCTCCAACATTTGATTTGAAATTTCGACTGAAYAAAAACTTACCYGAGAGCATTGCTGTTTTTGAAATCATTGAAGTTAAGGAAGACCAACATTGTCGGCATGACGCYGTTGCGCGCACMTACGAYTATTTCATTCATTGGAACAAAGAGCCAGCACTGATTCGCTACAGTTCCTTCTATCAGGATTTGAAACTTGACTTCGACTTAATGAGAGCCGCCGCAGTTCTTATTCTTAAGAATCGAGACTTTAAAGCACTGTGCAAACAACCAGATTCATACGACAATACGCTGTGTCAGATAAGCAAATGTGAATTATTTGTCGATGAGGAACAAGGACGATTACGCGTCTCCATTACTAGCAATCGTTTTCTACGAGGAATGGTTCGAATTTGTGTATTCTTTTTAATGGAAGTTGGAAGTGGAAAAATGACATTAAATGAGTTTGACGCAATTTTGAATCAGGAAAAAGAGTTGAAAGAGAAATGGCCTGCACATCCGAATGGGCTTTTCCTTAGTAAAATTGAATATCCCTTCATAAAATTGACTAATTCACACAATTTGATCAAGATGTTGAAGCTTGGCTTGGAGTGATTCCGTAAATTTGTGCTTTAAAACGGAAACAATGAAAAAACCATCTCCAGAAGCGAAAGCGCTTTCTCTTTTTTTAATGGCTTACAAAAAGACAGATCCAAGTTATAAAGAGAAATCTAAGCGTATTAATAAGCAGTGGGATCTCGTGAAATCGGGTGAATTAAGTAACAGTGCTTATATGGAAGAAGTACAAAAAATGCTAACATCGTTTGGCGGTTATTCTGAAGTAATTGAGAAAACAGTGAAATTTTACATTGAAAAAACTGGCGAATGGAAATTACAAGGTGATGACAAATATTGCCTAGACGCTCGGAAAGTTGCTGATGAAATGTTGAAACAAAAGTAGGATCATGCTAAAACACTCACTTAAAGATAACTCGATTCATGTTTCTATTGAAAACATGGATTTCTCGTATCGAATTCCGCTGAAAAAGATAGGAAATAGAATTGATTGGAGGATCGGAGAAAAAGGGACAACTGGTATTGTGATTAAAGATGTTTCGACTTGGGCGCTTCAGTTATTCACCAAAAAAGTTACGGATGAGAAATACATCAAGCAGTTTAAGAGCATTGTCCAAGAACACGCTTCAAACAACGCCATTAATTGGGATGACACCCTATTAGCCGTAGCTGCACAAAATGAATATAGTAAGTTGGTTGCAAGCAATAATTCAGCTCAGGAAAAAATGACTGATAACGACATACTTTCAATTTTAGAAAAGAAGTACGATATCGCTTAGACCGACTATTAATTTAAATAACGGACATATTAAGAGATACGCCATTCTCACACCTACCCTAACCACACTATGTCAGTTAATTACTCTTTTGGAGTACCACTGAAACACAACTTTGTAGAATGTGTTAACTCTCAAGGGAAATTTCCGCAAGAAAATTGAGCGCAACGGCTCAATTATCAAACCCAAAGGAATACGAAGGAGGTGATTTACAATTCATGTTCACAATGAAATAGGTAAGTGCACCAAGAGAGAAAGGTACGATCGTAATCTTTCCATCATTTGTTATGCATAGAGTTACACCTATAACTAAGAGAACTCGTCAATTTATTGTTGACTGGGTATCTAGCCGACTGTATAGATAACTTAAATGTTTCTAATTTTTTCCTTCTGACAATCTTAGGTAAAAAACTATTTCTAACTTTAAATCAGTAAGTATTAAAAGAGCTTCTTGCATTGAGTAGCTGACAAATCGATGCCAAAGCATCAAGATTATTTAATAAACAGAAAATATATGTTTGGAATTAAACACATAAAATTTGACTCAATGACATATGTTCTTCATTTCAAAAATGGGAGCATAAAACAAGAAGGCAGAGGTCTTTCTTTTTTCTATTTTGCTCCTAACAGTTCTATAGCTGCAATTCCAATGGGAAGTAATGACTTGCCATTTGTGTTTAATGAATCTACAAACGATTATCAGACTGTAACAATTCAAGGACAAATAAGCTACAAAATCAGCAATCCAAAGACCTTAGCAGATGTCTTAGATTTTACGGTTCAAGATAACGGGCAGTACAAGAAAAATGACATTGAAAAATTAAACCAACGGATTATCAACGAAGCACAAACTGCTACCTCTGCTTACATTCACGAAATAAAATTGAAGGAAGCCATTCGCTCGGCAAAATCTATCGAACAAAATATTACCGAAGGTCTTAAGTCTTCGCCAGCAATCGGAATGTTAGGAATAGAAATCCTTGGGGCCAATATTCTTGCAATTCAAGCAACTCCAGAAATGGCAAGAGCTTTAGAGACAGAAACACGCGAAAAATTGCAACAAGAAGCTGATCAAGCAATTTATGAAAGACGGAATTTCGCTGTTGAGCAAGAACAAATAATTAAAGAATCGGAACTGAACACGGAAATTGCAGTTGAAGAAAAACAAAAGCAAATTGCCGAAAAGAAAATGGAATCAAATGTTCAAAAAGCTGATAACCAACGAAAATTRAGAGAAATGCAATTGGAAGCAGATATCTCTGTGGAAAATCAGCGTAAAGCCTTAATTGAACAAAGAACTGAAAACGATAAAAAGGAGGCGGAAACAAAAGGGTACGTTTTAGAAACTACGTTAAAACCGTATAGAGAAATGGATTGGAAAACAATAACAGCTCTAAATAACAATTCTGACCCTCGATTTAATATCTCGCTAGCTTTTAGAGAATTGGCCGACAATGCTGAGAAAATTGGTAATCTAAATATTAGCCCTGACTTATTAAGTTCAATTCTAACTGAAAATAAAGACTCAAAATAATGAGTTATGAATATGCAATAATTGTCAAAAGTAAAACGCGTCTTGAAACCTTAATTGAACGATTCAACACCAAAGCACAAGCTAAGTTTTACATTGAGAGACTTGGCGGAAATTTTGAAGAATACGAAGTCGAAGATGAGATATTTCGAAGCTCTTTGAATTCTTTGCAAATCCAATTGTCCAAGGTTATAAAGAACAAGACGATTGATCGACAGTTTGTTTCCTCCTATATCTTTTCGAAAAAGAATCTTATTGTTGTTATTGGTCAAGACGGTCTTGTCGCCAACACAGCAAAGTATTCCCATAACCTTCCAATCATTGCTGTAAATCCTGATACCGAAAGATATGACGGAGTGCTATTACCCTTTAATACATTGAATTTTATTCAAGGCGTTGAAAATGTACTGTCCAATAACTATAAATCCAAGACCATGAGATTTGCTGAGGCAAAATTAAATGATGGTCAACGCTTACTCGCTTTTAATGACTTATTTATTGGCGCTTCTTCTCACGTTTCTGCACGGTATAAAATCACATTTAAGGATAAAACGGAACAACATTCTTCCAGTGGCATTATCATTTCAACTCCAGCAGGTTCAACAGGTTGGTTAAGTTCAATATTCAACATGGCGTATGGCGTTGCGAATATGTTTGAGAAGGATTTAATTCCAAAACAACCCAAGTTAAAGGAGAATGATTTACTATTTGCAGTAAGAGAACCATTCAAAAGCATAAGAACACAAACAGAAATGACTGCTGGTATTATTCGGAATAACACGCTAACAGTAGAATCTTATATGCCAAACAATGGAATCATTTTTAGTGATGGCATTGAACAAGATTTTTTAAAATTCAATAGTGGTTCCATTGCGACAATTGGAATAGCGAAGGAAACGGCAAATATTGTAATGAATGACGTCATAAAACATGAAGAGTAAAATCATCATTGAATTATCTTCAATTATTTAAAAGACGAGGAATGTGTTAGTCAAATTCGATCTGAATTATTTGATTCGGAAAAACTAATTTGAAACAAAGATATAGTACCTTAAACAAAAATATAGGTAAAGAAACTAATCATTCGAAGCCTGTCTTCTTTTTGTGATTGTCACAAGTGCTCAAGAAGTTACACTTAATACCTTTAGAACAAACTAACTATCCTCACATTGAAAGGAACAGCCTATCTATTACAAGCAACACTGATATTACTCTGGTGGTTGGGGCTATCAACTAGTCATGACTTTTATGATGCATTCCAGTTTCCTGATATTACCTCTGCTGCGTTCAATTCATTTTTCCTTCCAGACATCGCCATAATTGCCCTTCTTTCATTAATTCGAGCATATAAACCAAGTCGAGACTTAGAACTAATCATACTTGGAGGCTTTGCCTATGGAAGTTTATATTGCATAAATGCCTCTATTTTATCCCACGGCGGCTACTTGGCAACTATAATAATGGTTCTTGGATTATTCTACAATCTATTTCTCGTCTATCAAGGCTCCGCGTTTAGTGAATCGAAATCTTCAAACCTCTGGATTAATTTGTCTAAAACAATGGTTCAAGTAATATGCGTATGGACGGTAACATTGGTGTTTTTTCCTTGGGTAATTGTAAAGGCATTTAACCTTTCACCGATTTCAGACAATTTGCATTTCACCATAGGCATTATTCTTTTCACACTATTTAGCAGCTTAGGTGTTTTTAGTGCTATCACCATCGTACGAGAAGGGAAAGGCACCCCAATTCCAGCGGATCAAACTAAAAAACTGGTAAGTACAGGACCCTATAAATATGTAAGAAATCCAATGGCCATTGCTGGCTTGGGTCAAGGAATAGCTGTAAGTGTTTACCTAAATTCGATTCACGTTTTTATCTACGTAATAATTGGGGGAATCATTTGGCAAATTGCTGTCAGACCATTGGAGGAAAATGACATGCTAGAAAGGTTTGGACCAGATTATGAAAATTATAGGAAGAAAGTGAAGTGTTGGATTCCAAAACTCCCGCATAAAGAAAAATAGAAATAACATGGTTATTCGGGCGATCCAATTCTTACTCATACATTTACACTAATGAACTTACATCAAGATTATACAATTAAAACCATAAAGCTCACTCCGGATTATGAAGGGGAAGTAACTGCAACACTCATTTCTTCAAATTTCAATTTAGGAAATAGGAAGAGCGTATTGTACATCCATGGTTACGTAGATTATTTTTTTCATTCACATTTAGGAGAAAAATTTAATGCAAATGATTTTGATTTTTATGCTCTTGACCTTCGAAAGTATGGTCGATCTCTTTTAGAACATCATCATCCTAATTATTGCAGAAATATTGAAGAATACTTTGAGGAAATATCAATTGCTATTCGTGAGATTCAAACTACAAGCGACTCTATTTATTTACTAGGACACTCTACCGGAGGTTTGATTGCGAGTACATATATGAACAGTGGAAAGGAAAGAAACTTAATCGATGGTCTTATTTTGAATTCTCCCTTTTTAGATTTCAATCAATCTAGAATTGAAAAATCAGTGGGTTATTTCCTGGCGAATATCATTTCAAAGGTATTTGTTTACTCAAAAATTAATGGTGCTCTTCCTTCCATTTACGCGGAGAGTATTCATAAAGATCACCATGGTGAATGGGACTTTAACCTTGAATGGAAGCCGCTAAAAGGATTTCCAACCTACTTTAAATGGGTAGTAGCAATTGGAAAAGCTCAACGGAAATTGGCTAAATCAAACATCACTGTTCCCGTATTGCTAATGCATTCTTCTGATTCGAAGAAACTTTCAACTTTCTCTAAAGATGCGATGTCAAAAGATATTGTATTGGATGTTGAAGACATGAAACGAGTTGGACCAAAACTTGGAGATAAAGTAACATTATCAAGAATTGACAATGCTCTACACGATATATTTCTATCGAATAAAGCGGTAAGAGATGTCGCTTTTGACAAACTATTTTCTTGGCTCTCAAAAATTGATTCAACGAGTAAGAAGTGAACACCCTTTTTTTACTTCTTATTTATGATCTTGAAATCTAGACCAAATTGTGATCCTTGTTGGTACAGCACTAATCCTTTACACACGATATGAAAGCACTAATCCTAAGCTTAACTCTTTTTATTGCAATTGACTCTTTTGCTCAATTCACAATAATACCCGATCCCAATTTTGAAAGCGCGCTTATTGGTTTAGGACTTGATGTTGCGCCTCTAGATGGACAAATTCTAACGGCAAACATTAACACGCTAACCTTATTAGATGTAAGCAGTAAAAACATCAGTGATTTGACTGGAATTCAAGATTTCACTGCACTCGCTGATTTAGATATCGGGAGTAATGCACTTATGGAACTTGACATTAGTCAAAACACCAATTTAGTTCGCCTCTGGTGTCTTTACAATCCGTTTACATGCATAAATGTGCAGAATGGTAACAACAGTAACTTTACAATCTTTGCTGCATTCCAGTGTCCGAATCTTACCTGTATTCAGGTTGATGATACTGTATACTCAAATGCAAATTGGACAGGAACTGTTTCGGGTGGTTCTAACTTCATTTTTGATCCAAACCCTAACTTCAGCGAGTATTGTGATGGTTGCAATGTGAATATTGATGAAGTTGATCAGAGTGATTTTTCCATTTACCCGAATCCCGCTTCAAGCTATTTTACGATTGAAGGATTAAACGAGCCATACGAAATTTCAATTTACAATTCCTTGGGACAGCTTCTCTATCAGAAAGAAACCGTTGGTGCTTCTGCAGATGTAGACATTCACGACTTCGGTAATGGGATGTTATTTGTTAGAATAGAATATGAAGGTGAAGTTTATTATCGCCGGGTTTTGAAGGATTAGGAATGTAACACAGCCATTAAGCAATGAAGTGAAAAATGCGTAGCTTAGTGTCATGCGCTCAACTAAGTACCTTCTATTCTTTTTCTCTGCTCTCCTAAGCTCTAGTACATTCGCTCAAACCACTGCAGATTCTTCGATAATCGTTCCTGTTTATAAACGAGTTTCAATAGCGAAGCCTAACTCTGAACAACTGAACACCCTGAATGAGATTGGTGTTGACTTATCCTGTGGAGCGATTTATGAAAATGACAGTTTGAAATTAGAACTTAGCGAGACCACCCTTCTCAAATTAGAGGAAAATGCAATTGGCTATACTGTGCTTATTGAAGACATGTCAAAGCACTATGAAAGTCGAGCCAAAGAACTGCCGAAAGCGCGAGAAGAACTGGAAGCAATGAAAGTCCAGTCCAGAAAAAAAAAAGGCGAAAGCGTATTGAAAAACGTCGGGCAACACGAAGATTGCGAAGAAATTGATTGGACTGTTCCCAATAACTTCCATTTAAATCCAAATTCATCACCCAACTCATTTGGCGGATGTTTAAGCTACGCTCAAGTTCTTCAAGAATTTGACGACATGCGAGCGCAATACCCCAATTTAATTTCACTGAAACTCGACGCCTCTCCTACCAATCAGACAACCATTGAAGGACGAACTATTTATTATCTCCGTATTTCTGACAACCCAGATACTGATGAAGCCAATGAGCCTGAAACGCTGTATCAGTCATTAATTCACTCCAGAGAAGCAGGTTCCTTGATGCAATTGCTCTATTATATGTGGTACATTTTGGAGAATTATGACACCGATCAGGACATTAAAAACTTGGTCAACAATCAAGCGCTTTATTTCATCCCAGTGTTCAATCCCGATGGATTTGTATACAACGAAACGGTAAACCCCAACGGAGGTGGAATGCAACGTAAAAACAGAAATATTACTAGCGGCTGCTCTACTTTTCTTGACGGAATTGACCTAAATAGAAACTCAGCGTATTACTGGGGAAATGGTGGTGCATCTTCAGACGAATGCTCGAATACCTTTTTAGGTTCTGCACCTTTTTCAGAAAATGAAACACAGATCATGAGGGACTTTTTCCTACAACATGATTTCAAACTGTCACTCAATCATCACTCATACAAGAATGCCATGCTTCATGCCTATGCTGGCACAACAATTACGAATCCTCGACCAGATGAGTATTCAAAATACAACCATGACATGACGTACTACAACAGGTATGCCTATGGTCCAAGTACCTCGATTAGTTACTTGAATAGTGGAAATATGAATGATTGGATGCTTGGCGGCCCAGCTGGTGTGAGTTTGAATGGAACTCCAACAGGAACAGGATCTGGTAAAAACACCATGGCATGGACACCTGAAAATGGAACCATTAACGAAGGTGGATTCTGGCCCAATCCTTCAAATTTTGTAATCATWGCGAARCGAGCSATGCGAATGAACTTTCTTGCCGCCTATTACAGTGGGAAATACGCGAAGTTGCACGATTTAAATCAATCKAACATTACCTCTATGATTGGTTCTTTCAAATTTGGAATTGAAAACTTGGGACAAACWCCAAGTGATTTTGAGCTTGCAGTAACTCCTATTTCTTCGAATATTCTTACAWCYGGTGCTCCAGTGAATATAACRGGYATGACWGTCCTTGAACAACAAGAAATCGGGATTGACTATACATTAAGCTCAAGTATTCAGCCCTATGACACGATCGAATTTCTCGTGACCTTAACAAATGATTACGCATCCGATAATGTTCTTTATTCAACGACGATAAAGAAAATCTATCAACCCAACTTACTCTTTAGCGACAATCCTGATACCGACGGATTAACAAATTGGACGCCATCTGGAGGAACATGGTCAATAACATCTGATGCATATTCTGGTACAGCTGCTATCACTTCAACAATCGCTCCTCCCTACTCCAACAACGAGTCAAAATCYATCCAATTGAACAGTTCYCTRGATTTTTCTAGTGCTGAGAAGGTGTTGATTCAATATTATGGCAAATGGGATCTAGAACGAAGTTTTGATTACGTTCAATTAGAAGCCTCCACAAATGGTTCGAATTGGTCACCAGTATGTGGTAAACTAAGCAAACCTGGAGCACCTGATGAGAACAATACTTATTCTGGTAAATCATCTACGAATAATGATTTTCAGCCGGATGGAGCTAATTTGTATGATGGCGATACACAGGACAAATGGAACATGGAGGAAATTATTGTTGACGACCAAAACAATTCATTCCTCATTGGTGCAAGTACTGTTTACTTGAGGTTTATTTTCGAAACTGACGGAAGCAATTCTCAAGACGCTTATTACAATGCCAATTTTGAAGGGTTTACATTTGATGATTTCACGTGTATCCAGATCGGAGGAAATAGCATTGGAATCAATGAATTACATGCGAATGATATTAGCGTATATCCAAATCCAGCTTCCAATGCATTTTCTGTTGAAGGAATAAATGGATCTTTTGGAATCTCGATTTACAACTCTGTAGGGCAAGTGCTTTACACGGATAAAAATGTTGTTGGTTCGGAAAAGGTTGATATTGGCGATTTTGCCAGTGGGATGTTATTGCTTAAGATAGAAATTGACGGTGAAGTTTACTATAAGAAGGTTTTGAAGGATTAATATTCCTTCGTTTAAATTTCAAGAACCCGAAAAGTGCGATATAAACAAACACATCGAAACACTCTCCCCATCAATTCTAAAACGTCGAAGTCAACAAATCAAACACCGCTGGTTGGTCACTCGCTGGAGCTGAAAAAACATCAGCGACATCCCCTACAAAAATACCATCAGGATGTGTTGAACCTAGCTCTGCTGCACCACTAGTTGAAGCATCTTTAATTGTAATTTCTCGTGTGGCAACAACACTCGTCGTCGTAGAGAAAGCAAAAGCAGTGAACGCTGGATCTGCAGGGGCAGCCGCAGCGATTGGCATTGTAGCATTAGGAACATCAAGAACTACTGGTTCTGGTTTATTCAGAACTACCTCCTTTTTTGCATCGATCAGCTTATTATCTATCTCGTTCGCATCAATTACATCTGAATCTTCACGATCTTCTTTATCACGCTTATCAGATTCTTTCGCTTTCGATGAAGTCATTTCCGTATCCAAATCTGCCACTTGATTCGTTTTAGCATCCATCGCCCCAGTATTCACTAGAGGATAAGCTAAGAACATCAATAATCCAACTGCTGCAGCTTGCACTAAGGGCTGACGATAAAACGGTTTTCCTTTTGGAGCAATCACTGCCAATGGCGCATTGTACCAAACTGGAGCCGCTTTTGGATGTTTCTGAGCGAATAAATGATCCAAGCTTTCTTTGGTTTCTGCTTTTGGAGCTGGGTTCGACCAATCCATCGCGCTAATTCCAGCAAACATATTTTTCACCTGATTGTATTCATCTTCAGAGGAACACAATTCACCCAATTCAGCACGCTCAGCTGCCGTTAATTCGATAAATTCCTTGTCTCTAACAATATCCATTACTTCCCTTTCCATCTTATCTATTCATTACAGGGTTAAAATCTTTTAAACTCGCTGCGAGGTACTTTGTGGCGTAAAACAAACGCGATTTCACAGTACCATCACTAATTTCCAGGACTTCCGCGATCTCCTTAATCGACAATCCTTCTATGTGTCTCAACTTGAATGCTTCACTGTGCTTTTGATCCAGTGCATCCAAACTTTGGTCAAATTCCTCTCTAAAAAAGCGGTCTTGAACTTCCGAGAACACATCTGCATTGGCATCACCAATTGCATAATGCTCATCCAAGCCATTCGAAGTGTTTTTTCGAACTTCTTGCTTCTTGTACTCGTTCTTACACATGTTATTCGCTACGGAATACACCCATGTTTTAAACTTTCGAGTAGGGTCAAACAATTCAGGTTTTCGAACAATCTTCGCGAAGATATCATGTACAAAATCCTCAGCTTTTTCTCTGTCTTTCCAGAGCATACGAATAAAGTAGCCCAATAATGGACCTGAGTACCGATTGTAGACTTCATCAAACGCGCGCTGGTCTCCTTTACCAACTGCGATCATCAAATCTTCATCAGACAGCGTTTTATATTGTGGTCGAATCAACCGCATTTAATAGCTCGCTTTCACTTTTTGAACTTGTTCATATTTTCTACATTGTACGCCAACTTGATCACTGACCTCGTCGACTTCTTTCTTTTTCTCTTTTTCTCCTGTTGCCTCATACACCTTCCTGAGGTGTAACAACATGGGCAAATAGTTAGCTGACAACTGCTTTCCCTTTTCATCAATAGGATTCGAAATCACTCCCTTTTCCATAGAATTATTCCATAAATAATCGTTTCGGGCGAAATTATCATAGCTTTCCTCATGGTATTCGAACACCAATCCTACCACATACAACTTATCCTGAATTGCTTGAAAATACTCTTTTGGAGTTGTGAGCGAAATACTCAATTTCTTGTCCACATTCAACACACAGAATTCAGCTAAATAATCCACATCAATAACTTCTGATTCAGGCAGTTCGTATCCTTTTGTTTTAAGATTAGCTTTGTACGCATCACTTTGCAAGAAGTCCAATGAAATCAAGGTAACATCTGGTCGAATTCCTGAGCTGTTCTGAGCATGAAAACTTCCATAACTATCATCAAATCCATGTGTGATCAATGCTCCATCTTCAGGAACTGATCGAAGAATATCTCCAGAGTACGCAACTACGTTATCTGCTAGTCGACTTGATTCCCGTAATTTTTCCGTGTAGATCAATGCTGAGTCTACATCATCCTCAATCATGTAGTACCCGGCCATTTGAACATGAACATCAGCGTTTCCAGGTCGAATGCCTTCAGCAGATTTTAAATCTGTATAGAGATCAACATTGTAATTTCCTGCAACATATTTGAAATAATGTGACTCGAAAGAACCTGGTGCATTTACCTCAAAATAATTTACTGCTTGATCCATCTGAATTTGTTGTTGAAACGATGGGGAACGACTTGTTCTCTGTGTATCTGAAGAAATATTTGTCGACGAAAAGCCAACTGAAACTTTCTCCATTTCAACTGCTTTTCCAGACTCAACTGCAGAATATCCAGAATCATCTTTGAATTTCAAATTCTGATCTTCCTGTACCTCATTATCCAAAGCAGGCTCGGCTTCCACTGAACGTCCCTCTTTTGATCTTTTGGATGCTTTGTATTTCCCCTTTGCTGGTTTTTTCTGAATTTCCTTCTTTTGGATCGACTCTGAGGAAATTTTCGTAGCTGGTGCTGGTAGAACTTGAATGGTAGAATCCATTTCAACTTCTTCTTCCATTATAAAAATCGGAGCAGCATTTGAGTTTCTGTTAATCTCAATGTTATTGTTATTGGTCGTGCCGTTGAGGATTACGTTGCCCTGTTGAGCAAGAATCGAGCTGGACGATAAAAACAGTATTGTATAAACTAATACGCGCATAATTTCACGGATTTGTATTCTTATACACCTCACAATTAGAAAGGTTCAATGAAAATACATTATTTTTTGAAAACTGCTTAGCAGCACCGAAGGTAAATTAAGAAAGTCCTGATTCTCTAGCGAAGAGAAATTTGTTCGGCGAGATCAAATTCGTTTTCACAGCATACATTACAATCCCTGCAGTATTTCGCACACCTAGTTTAGACATGATGTTCTTGCGATGAGTTCCGACAGTATGATTACTCAAGAAAAGCATATCGGCAATTTGAGTATTTGTATTTCCTTCTGCAATAAGAACGATAATTTGACATTCACGATCAGATAAAACAACAGGCTCACATGAGAAGGCATCGAGATCGATATCATCTACGTCTAAATTTGCTAATTGAATGGTTTCAAGAATCTGACCACAGAAAAATTTATTTCCTTTCCCTGTTTCTTTGACTGCTTCAATGATTTCAGAAATGGAGCAATCCTTTTTCACATAGCTCATCACACCTGATCGTAAAGCGTCGACTAAAGTTTGAGCTGACTGTTCAGGAGTAATTGCTAAAATACGAATGTGTTTTCGAAGCGTTCTCAATTTCAAAATAACGTCAATTGAAAATCCTTTGGAGGTATAATCAACTACGATAAGATCTGTTTCAAAACTTTTAACGAGATCTAACAGCCCTTGACTTGAGGTTGCTTCCCCTATCAATTCAATCCTGGTGTCATTTTTTAACGCAGAACGAATTCCTAATCGGACTAATTCATTGCTATCAGCGAGGACGATCTTCATTATTTAGAATCATTTTAGATAAATCAAATATAGACATATTCGCTAAAGAATAAAGCCTCTAAAATGAAAAGCTTTCCACAAGAAAAAATGGATAACTTTAAAAAGCCAATTATAGGAAACAATAATCGGTGAATCCAAGAGTTTATATTTCAAAATCACCCAATGAAAACGCTATACTGCACAGCTTTTGTTACGATCATGATTGGTTTTTCTTCTTCAATCCTAGCTCAAGGCTGGACACAGTTAGACGATTTCCCCTCAACCGCACGTGACGATGGAACATCATTCACGATTAATTCTATCACCTACTGTGGAACAGGATTAAATTCATCGTGGAATCCAACAAGCGATTTTTACGCCTTCGATACGAACTCAGAGAATTGGTCGCCGATAGCGGGGATTCCAGTCAATGAAGCTCGCCAATATTCGAATGGGTTCGCTTCGCCAAGTCATGGTTATCTTTTTGGAGGATTAAACGGAAACGGATAYCTAAATGATTTGTGGACTTACGACCCACTCGTTGATACTTGGTCTTTAGTCTCTCCCCTTCCATCAGTTGGAAGAAGTGGTGCTTCATGCTTTGTGATTGGTGACACTGCTTATATTATTGGAGGTCAAATTGCAACGAATCAATCAATTTCCGAAGTTTGGGCCTATTCCATGACTTCAGACACATGGACACAAAAGAACCCTCTCCCAGATTTACTTTGGCGAGCATCTGCAACTTCTTTTCAAGACAAGGGATATGTTCTATTTGGAAGAGACAACAATGGAATCTATAAAAACAGCTTTTATGAATATTCTCCATTGAGTGATACTTGGGCTTCGCTATCAAATTTCCCAGGAGTCGGAAGAACCTATGCAGCTTTATCAATTCTAAATAATCGTATTGTTAGCATTGCAGGAAGAGATTCAATTGGAAATTCTTACAATGACATGTGGGAATATTCGACAACTTCAGATACTTGGTCAATTGCTCTCAATCTACCTGCCGCACAGCGCAGAGGAGGAATCTGCTTCAATTCAAGTACTGGACTTTATTATACGACTGGAATCGACCTAAACGATGTTAGATTAACAGAAACATGGAAATTTGACCTATTCCTTGAAGTCGACGAGCTCATTAATGAGGAAATTTCAATGCATCCCAATCCTGCAAAAAGTCTTCTTAACATTCAAAGTTCCATGTCTACTGGGAAGTTTCACTACCAGATCTCTTCCATCCTTGGAAGCAGTGTAAAATCAGGAGAATCATATTTTGAACAAGCGATCAACATCGATCAGCTAAAATCAGGAAACTATTTGATCATGATCACAACTGAATCCAATACTTACACGAAAAAATTAGTGATCTACTAGAATTTAAGGAGCCAACCGAAATCATCTTCGATTTTTCCAGACTTCAAATCATTGAGGTAAGTACCAATTTTGTTTGAAATTCCTCTGGTTTTCGGATCAGGCAATTCGAATACCTCGTCGCGGAAACCAATTTTCGCAATTTGTGCAATTGTAGCTGCTGTTCCTGCACCAAAAGCATCCGTTACTCTGCCTTCACGAAGCGCTTTAACAACTTCTTCAACAGTAACTTTTCTCTCTTCAACAGGTACGCCCCATTTCTCAGCAACTTCAACAACTGAACGTTTAGTAATACCACGTAAAATTGTATCCATTTCTTCGGAAGGCGTTACTAAAACACCATCAATTTCAAAAACAATGTTCATCGTTCCTGATTCTTCAATGTACTTGTGTTCTTTCGCATCCGTCCAAATCAATTGGTCAAAACCTTGCTCTTTAGCTAGTTTAGCTGGATAAAGAGATGCTGCATAATTTCCAGCAGTTTTTGCACGACCAACTCCTCCTTGGGCAGCTCTAGTATAGTGCTCTTCAATTTTCACGTTTACAGGTTGCGAATAATACGCTCCAACCGGGCAAGTGAAAATGATAAATTTATAAGTGTCAGATGGTTTGATTCCAATAAAATCATCTGTTGCGAACATGTATGGGCGAATGTAAAGTGCATTTCCTTCTTTCGAAGGAACCCATGAACGGTCCATATCAACTGTTTTTTGAATTAACTCAACGAACGTTGATTCAGAGATTGTCGGCATGCACATTCTTTCACATGACTCTTGAAAGCGCTTGGCATTAAGGTCTGGTCGAAAAATAAGAACGTTTCCATCCGCATCTTTCGTAGCCTTCATTCCTTCAAAAATCGATTGCCCATAGTGGATCGCCGATGTTGCTGGATGCAATTCCAATGCTGCAAAAGGCATGATTTCAGCTTGTTGCCATTCACCATCTTTATAGTCCATCACCAACATGTGATCTGAAAAAACTCTTCCAAAAGGAAGGTTTTCCCAATCAACACTATCAATTCGAGTTGAGGTCGTTGGTGTAATTTTCAAGGTAAGTTCGTCGTGTAACATAGGCTGTCTTCTGAAGCGCGAAAGTACGTAGAATCTAACAATAATCAAAGTAGCACTATTGTTATTGCCCAGAATAATATTTCAGTAATTTTGAAGAGATCAAAGAAATTATTGAAAAGAAGTAGAGAAATATTATTAAAATATTGGGGCCACGAAACATTTCGTCCGCTTCAAGAAGAAATTGTAGATGGGATTATCTACGGTCATGACACCTTTGCTATTCTCCCAACTGGAGGAGGTAAATCGGTATGCTTTCAAGTACCGGGCATGGCTTTGGACGGAATCACCTTGGTTATATCACCTCTAATTGCGCTCATGCAAGATCAGGTAGATCAGTTGACATCAAAAGGAATCAAAGCACAGTTAATTACAAGCACGATGAGCTATCGAGAGATTGATATTGCTCTCGACAATTGTCGTTTTGGAGGCGTTAAATTTCTTTATACGAGTCCAGAACGATTAAAATCGGATTTATTCATAGAGCGTTTTAAACAAATGCCAGTAAGTTTGATTGTGGTAGATGAGGCCCATTGTATTTCTGAATGGGGACATGATTTCCGTCCCGCATATCGTGAAATTTCGGCAATTCGAGAGCTTCATCCAGAAGTTCCTATGGCTGCGTTCACAGCATCAGCAACACAAAAAACGAAAGAAGACATTTCTAAATTTTTAGTGTTACGATCACCAAAGAAATTTGCAGCTCCACTCAACAGAGAGAATTTAAGTTACCACGTTCGGGCTAGTGAAAACAAACTAGGATCTATTATCGATTACTGCAAGAACCGTGGTCAAGAAACAGGAATTGTCTACTGTCAAACGAGAAGGAGCGTCAAAGAAGTTGTTCGTCAACTACGTGCAAAAAAAATCAATGCTGGATTCTATCACGGTGGTTTAAGCGCGGAAGATCGATCATACATGCTGAATAATTGGATGAAAGGTTCAATTAAAATCATGGTCGCAACGAATGCGTTTGGAATGGGAATTGACAAATCAAATGTTCGCTTCGTCCTGCATTTTGACATTCCAAATACACTAGAAGCCTATTATCAAGAAGCTGGTCGTGCTGGTCGTGATGGCGCTTCCGCAGATGCAATTGCCTTCTGGGAAGAAAAGGATATTTTGACTATGCAGAAGCAGCTTGAGTCGAAATACCCGACAAAAGAACGCATTAAACAAATCTATTCCAGTGTTTGCAACTTCCTGAAAATTGCCATTGGATCTGGTGAAAATGAAACGTATCCGCTCGATCTACGCGCATTTACTAAATCATTCAATTTTTCGATAACCGAAGTCTTTCACGCACTGAAAATTCTTCAAACGAATGATGACATATTTTTCTCTGAAAGCAATTTTCAACCGACACGTTTAAAGTATTCAATAGGGAGTTCTGCTTTGTATAAGTTTCAGGTTGGACATGATTCGGTCTCTAGCTTGATCACCCTTCTCTCTAGAACACACACTGGAATTTTCGATTATTTCGTTTCCATACACGAATCAGAATTGGCCAAACGGCTTTCTGTTAGTAATGCTGAACTCACGCGAAAACTGGAGCACTTAGAGCAATATGGCGTGATCGATATTAACTTTAGGACTTCCCTACCGAAAATCAGCCTACTTCATGAGCGCCTACCTGACACTTATTTGAAACTGGAGTTCTCGGTTTATGAACAGCGACGTAATTTGGAAAATTCCAAGCTAGAATCAATGATTGAATATATCCGATCATCCGATTGTCGAACACGTGTAATCTCAAATTATTTTGGTGGAGAAGTTGAAAATTGTGGGAACTGTGATCGATGTCGAGAAGAAGCAAATAGCAACCATTCCTTCGAAGAATTAATAGAGCTCATCCCTACTCTTCTTCCTGCAACCATGGACTCTCTAGTGAACCGGCTTTCCATTAAGAAGGAAATGATCATGCGAGCAATCCGCCAATTGATGCTAGAAGAAAAAATTCGATTTGAAGAAGGTAACTATCTAACGAATTAGCGTATATACTCCTACAACCTTATGAAATGAATAAAATTCAACTATTCCTCTTTGCCTTATTATTTTCGTTTAACTCTATCTCACAAACTAATACTCAGTCCAATCTCATCACCTACGGACAGGTTTGGGGCTTCTTAAAGTATTTTCATCCTAAGCCAAGTAAAATGGATTGGGACCAGGTTTTAATTAAGGATTATGACCGATTAAAATTGTGTGGCTCTCAGGATCAATTTGATCAAATTCTAGACGATTTAATTTCAACTTGTGGTGATTACAAGCCGAAAAAACGAAACATAGAAGAGTACCTATTATTTACGGAAAGCATGGAATGGCTAGAGAATTCATCCATTTCAATCAGGCATCGAGAAGAACTGAATCGCTTGTTCAAGAATAAACCCAAATTTAAGAATGCATATATTTCCAAAGGTGTCTTCTCTGACAACCCTAAATTGAAAAACGAAATTAATTATCCTGAGGGGCATAAAACTGAGGCAATTCGATATTTAGTCATTACTCGTTATTGGAATATCATCAATTACTTTTGTCCGAACAGAACAATTATTCCTCAAAATTGGAATGAAGTATATGCCGAACAACTGCCTAGATTCATCGCTGCGGAAACAGCTCAATCCCTCGAACTATGTATCCGGTACTTAAGCAGTACGATTAAAGATGGTCATGGTTTCTTAGGAAACAAAAGTGGTTCAGCCATTGATTACAATTATTTACCCTTCTATTGTTCTAATCTAGCTGAAGGGACCTTTATCGACTATGTCAAATCTGATAGTTTGAAAAACTATTCTATTCAACGCCTGGATAAAATTGTTTCCATTGATGGTCTATCCATTGAGAATTACTGGACTGAACTTAGTAAACGCCTTGCAGCATCAAATGACTATTACGCACAGAATTCGACGTTCTACTTTCGTCAAACTCTTAAAGATTCTGTCACGATCACTGTTGAGCGAGATGGTACGTTAATTACAGAAACCCTGCATGCGACAAAAGAAATTGGCTTATTTCCTAAAGGAGCTGTCTTTCAAAACAAACGGAAAACTGGCTTTTACATAGATTCAATTTCCAATATTTCATTCGGTTATATTGACATGGGTAAATTCAAGCGGAAAAACATTACAAAGCGCTTCAAGGATTCACTAAAACAAGTTGATCACCTAATCATAGACTCTCGTAACTATCCAAATTGGACAATTTTCGCTCTTGGCAGGACATTAATAAAAGAGAAAACTGTATTTGCTCAATTCCGAAAAATGAATTTAGATTTCCCAAGTGCCTACGTTTATGAAGAAGCCAGGAAAATTGGAGGTGCTCGCAAAGGATATGAAGGAAAGGTCTATATTCTAGTTGACTATATGACGATGAGTCAGGCAGAGTATACAGTAATGGGACTACAGCAACATCCAAATGCACTTACAATTGGAGGTCAAACAGCAGGAGCTGATGGCGACGTTTCCCCAATACCGATGGCAAATGGAAATAAAGTATTCTTTTCTGGACTTGGAGTTCTCTATCCTGATGGAACAGATGCTCAGCAAGCAGGAGTTAAACGAGATATTGAACTCGCACGATCATTCGAAGACTTGAAAAACCTAAAAGACCATACGTTTCAGGCTACAATGGAATTGATTCGTGAATCGAAGGAATAAATTAATTCTTGAGCATCGATCTCATTGTATCTTTAACAAGTCTACTTTATATACATAGGACGATTTTTCTATATCTGATTTAGTATTGTTTCGTTGTTGATGTAAACATATACAGATTATATTGAAAAATATATTACACAAAAATCACTTCAACAAAACATGAAGTGTTTCAACATTTGAAATACCTTGTTAACTACACCTTTACCTCTAGATTCTATCCTGTTTTCCTACCGACCGTTCATTGTAGACATATAAATATTTGGGTCTGTGAAGACTTGTTGGTGTGGTATGCTCTCGTCCTTGTTAATACACCAGATGAAAATCTGGTAATCGAAATAATCAAGCGATTTGCATTGAGATAGACGTGTATACTCATTAAAAAACTTCCAAATGCAAGTGCAATTTTTTAATGATAAGATCAATTACTTTGCACAAAAAAAAGAAGATTAAAGCGTTACAGGAAATTGAAGAAATTCCTGGAAACACAAAAATTGGAAACCTCAAATATCACCATTACATATGGTATCTGATTTCTTCAGAACAATAGAATTCAACCGAACAAGCTCATAAATAATACTCAATGAAAAGAATTTACATATTACTCGTTATCAGTTTACTTTCAACAACAATTCATGCCCAATGGAATCAACTAGGAGTTGACATTGATGGTGAAGCAGGTAATGATCTCTCCGGCTATTCGGTAAGCCTAAGTGCTGATGGTTTGACGATGGTTATTGGAGCGATTACAAACACTGGAAATGGATTTGATGCTGGTCATGCGAGAGTGTATAAGTTTATCGGAGGAATATGGACACAACAAGGTGGAGATATTGATGGTGAATCAGTTGGTGATCGATCGGGAATTGGTGTAAGCATTAGTGCAGATGGTTTTACTGTTGCTATTGGAGGATTTGAAAACGATGGAAATGGAGTTGATGCTGGTCATGTGAGGGTTTATAAGCTTATCGGAGGAGTATGGACACAACAGGGAGATGATATTGATGGTGAATCCGCATTTGATTATTCAGGTGAATCAGTTCATTTAAGTGCTGATGGTTTAACGTTGGCTATTGGAGCAGATGGAAATGATGGGAGTGCAATTGATGCTGGTCATGTGAGGGTTTATAAGTTTATCGGAGGAGTATGGGCACAACAAGGAGGTGATATTGACGGTGAAGGAGCAAATGATAAATCAAGTTTTTCAATAAGCCTAAGTACCGATGGTTTAATTTTGGCTATTGGAGCATTTGGAAATGACGGGAGTGGAATTGATGCTGGTCATGTAAAGGTTTATAAGTTTATCGGAGGAGTATGGACACAACAAGGAAGTGATATTGACGGTGAAGCAGCACAAGACTTGTCGGGTCATTCAGTAAGTTTAAGTTCAGATGGTTTGACTTTGGCTATTGGAGCACCTAAAAACGATGGGAATGGAATGAATTCTGGTCATGTAAGGGTGTATAAGTTTATCGGAGGAGTATGGATACAACAGGGAGCAGATATTGACGGTGAAGCAGTAAATGATAACTCGGGTAATTCAGTAAGCTTAAGTTCAGATGGTTTAACTGTGGCCATTGGAGCATATGGAAACAGTGGAAATGGGGTAGCTGCTGGTCATGTGAGGGTGTATAAGTTTATCGGAGGAGTATGGATACAACAGGGACTAGATATTGACGGTGAAGCAACAAACGATCTTTCCGGTAATTCAATAAGTTTAAGTTCAGATGGTTCGACTGTAGCTATTGGAGCATATGGAAATGATGGAAATGGAGCTAATTCTGGTCATGTGAGGGTCTATTCAATGTCAGCTGCAGGTGTTTTAGAAGAAACATCTTTATTTCAAGAGGTATTTATTTTCCCAAACCCCAATAAAGGAATCGTGAATGTTAATTTGGGTAATCTAACTGAGGCTACAGTTAGGGTGTTTAACACTTCTGGAAAATTAATCTATCAGAAAATGAACATCAGTGAATCTGTTCTACAATTCGAATTAAAAGGAGCTTCAGGTACCTATTTTATTGAAATCAATGCACAAGAGCAATCTCAACAATACCCTTTGATTATAGATTAATCTTTATGAAAACGCTGGATGCTATGTGCGAATGCCAGAATCTGTCCATGATAAATTCAAAACCCAAAGGACCATACGTTTCAGGCTCCAATGGAATTGATTCGTAAATCGAAGGAATAAATTAATTCTTGATCATTGATTTAAGCTCATGCACTTCTTGTTGCAGTCCTTGAAGCGTTTTCGAAAGTTCTTTATCATCTAGGCGAACTTCAGGTAATTCTGGAGATATGTAGTTGACAAATTTCCAAATTTCAAGGATATCATTCCCGTGAACCATGTATGGATCGTAGAATGTATTTGTGGAACACAATTGAAAAGATTGTTTTGAGCTCAACAAGTTGTGAACGACTTTAAACACGATTCCTTCATCCTTGGTAACAACAATACAAGGAGTTCCACTTCGAATTGACATCCAATTTTGAATAAACTCAGCAACGACATAGGAACCTTCAACTACTGGAGGCATGGAATCTCCTTTAATTGGAAACGAACGATATTTTCTGTCTTTCGATAAGAATGGAAGGTGAAATGTTGGTAATACTTTGATATAATCGGGATCTGCGTAACCTGCCGTATAGCCTGCACTCGCCTTCATTGAAACCATTTCGATAATGTCTTCATTATTTTCATCGACCATCGCTGTTAGAACACGTAATTTTTGTCCTTTAACATCCGCAGAAAGTCCTTTATCGATTTTCTCCCATTCAGATTCTTTGTATTTCTCAAAGTCCTTTCGAACTAAATCATCAATCGACACGCGGTAATAATCGCTAAAAAGAATCAAACTATCCAAGTTTGGTTGCGCGACATTGTTTTCATATCCCGAATAAGAACTACGCGTTAAACTGAGGTTATTCGCTACTTCTTCCTGAGATTTTCCAAGTCGTTTTCTCAATAATTTAAGATTGATTCCTATTGCCATGTCGATATTTTAATCATTAATTCGTTGGAAATGTAATCATTTCTTAGAATATAAACAAAATTACGACGACTTATTAATCCCTTAATTGAATTGGATCACCATTCAAACGAGATTTAACCGCTACATATTTGGCTCCCAAAAAGATGATTTGCGATGAATAATAAACCCAAACAAGAATGATTAATATAGTTCCAATGACTCCCCCACTAGCCGCAAAGAAGTAATGTGTAAGGTAAAACTGAATAACTAGCTGTCCCAAATAAAGCAAGATACTAGTTACGATTGCCCCCTGAATAGCTCTCCTCCAAATCACTTTCCCATCGTGCAAATATTTAAAAACAAAGGCAAAAATAATTCCATTTGCTAAGAGTGGTATTCCATGTTGAGAGATATACGTAAATAAGGTGTTTAAAAAGTCATGGTTCTCGAGAAGGTCGTTTCCAACAGATAAAAAGACAGTTTCAGCAAAATAGAAGATGATCAATAAAACCGTCGCTCCAGTAATAAAAAGCATGGATAACAATCGAAACAGGGCACTACGAACAATCATTTTCTTGCGTGACCCAGTTAACTTTTCCAAATTATAAAAATCATTAATACTCCGTCGAAGTGAATTAATCAATGCCGTGGATGAAAACATAAGGGCAAACATTCCAACGATTTCCATGAAAACATTCCCTCCACCAAGGTCCAATTGCCCTAAAAACTCAAGAATTCCCGTAACATCCGAAAGCCCAATTTGTTCGGTTAAAAAGTCTGTAATTATTTCAACCATTGTAGCATGACCAACAACTCTTCCGAAAACGTCAACACTCAAATATAAAATAGGAACCAGCGCAAAGACAGCATAATACGCCAATGCAGCACCATGTAAGAAAGAGCGCTCAGAGATAAACTCCTTAATAACGGTAATTACCAGATTCTTACGACTTGTATTCATTTTTCTTTTGAATGTAGAAATAGTTTATTGTGTTCATTTCATTCTTGTCCGAAAGTACAATATTTGTCCCATCTGCTGATTCAAAATAATTCAAAACTATCAGTCCAGTATTGAGAGACCGCTTGAATACCACCTCAATTTTGTCTTCCCCAGAATCTAATGAATACTCATTTGGGCGAAACAAAATTTGCTTCCCATTATTTTGAATCTCATTTATTGTCCCCAATAACTCTCCCTCCTCTGTCGTTGAAGGCTGATAAAACAAATTATACGGATGATCATCCCGAATAATCGCGCCGTTTTCTAGGTGTAACATTCGATTAACAAGTCCCATCAATTCTGCTCCGTCATGAGAAACGAGCACGATCGTTGTATTTCGAATTTCATTTAACCGAATCAAATAGTTCATGATTCGAAAGCGCAATGCTTGATCCAAATGAACAAATGGCTCATCCAAGAAAATAAAAGTCGGTTCACAAGCAAGGGCTCGAGCAAGAGCTAATCGTTGTTGTTCTCCCCCAGAAAGTAAATGGGCTTTTTGCAATCGTAAATCGTTCAACTCAACCAAAGAAAGGACTTCATCAATAAGGATCAATTGCTCTTTCTTTGGAAGATGTAATACTTTTTCTCGGACATTCTCTTCAACAGAATGATAAGGATCGAGTGCAAAATCCTGATTAACGACCTGTAAATCTTCGTATCCTGGAATTAATTTTTCATTCGGACCAATTAGTAATTTTCCGTTAAATATAATCTTCCCTGAATTTACAGTAAGATGAGCTGACATAACTTTTAAAAGGGAAGTCTTCCCCACCCCACTCTTTCCGACAATTCCAACAATTTCACCTTGTGAAATCGTTAATGAAAGATCATTAAGAATAGATTTCTCTTCAAATTTGAGTGATACATTTTGAAGTTCAAGCATTAAAACATTAATTCTTTGGGAAACTCTTGAGCGGTGATGTACATTCCAGGGATTGGATTCGTGAGCGGTTCGTAATCTTTCAAATAAATCTTGAGCGTGTAATTATCTCCTTCTATCCATTCATAAGAATCAAAAAGTGATTCTGAGCAGCCGAGAACTGTTTTTTGTTCCCCTAACAATTCAAACAATCGCATTCCTTTAATGTCGAAGTGAAAATCTTTTCCATCAGGATGCTGACCTTGAAGAGGAAATGAAGCTCCTTCATGCATTTCCATCCCCGTAACCTCGGTGGTAATATCCAATTCGTCCTCCCATTCATGCAAACGGTTGTTCTCAGATTCTTTTCCTTCGTGATTTGCTTCAGCATGTTCAACCGAAAAATCATCGTTGAGGAGATAAAAGTGCACTTTACAGTTCATAATTAATCATTTGGTGGTAAAAATATCAACTTTCCTGTTGGCGGATGTACAAGTAGACGTATTTTTGCCAACGAAGAAAGAAATCGATGAATATATTAGCAATACGTAAGAATAAAAGTCACTCCATTGATCGCAGGCATCCATGGATCTTTTCCGGAGCAATTTTCACAGAGACTGAACAATTGAGTGATGGTGATTTAGTAACGGTTACAGATCACGATAATTATTTCATAGCAAGGGGACATTTTCAGCATGCAACAATTGCCGTTCGAATATTAACTTTTCATGATGAGCCAATTGACGCAGATTTCTTTCGTTATCGAATTAAAGACGCCATTGATGTAAGGTTGCAACAAAACCTAATCAGAGAAGACAATAATATATGCCGATTAGTGCATGGCGAAGGAGATAGTCTTCCGGGGCTTATCATCGATTACTATGCAGGAGTAGCCGTTATTCAATGTCACAGTATCGGAATGTTTGAATCACTTGAACATATCACCGCTGCATTGGTAAGTGCACTTGGAGACAAATTGATTGCTGTATATTCGAAATCGTCTGATACACTTCCTGAACGTGTTGAGAACAAAGATGGATATCTTCATGGCACTTGTGAAACTCCACATATCTCAATAGAGAATGGAGTTAAAATCAATATTGACTGGGTAAATGGTCAAAAAACTGGATTTTTCATTGATCAACGGGAAAACCGACAATTGCTAGCAAAGTACTCGAAAGGGAAAACTGTGTTAAACACATTCTGCTACTCTGGCGGATTTAGTCTTTTAGCATTGCAAAATGGAGCAATAAGAGTTGATTCCTTGGATAGTTCGAAAAAGGCCATCGAATTAACAAATGAGAACATTCGATTGAATAATTTCGAAGACAAGCATACCTCAATTGTTGCGGATGCCATGGTTCATATCAAGGACTTGGGGGATGATTATGATATTATCGTTCTTGATCCACCTGCATTTGCAAAACATCGAGATAAACGCCATAAGGCAGTTCAAGGATATAAACGTTTGAATGCTCATGCAATTAGACAGATAAAACCAGGAGGAATCATTTTTACGTTCTCTTGTTCTCAAGTCGTGGATAAACAATTGTTTACGAATACGATTATTGCTGCAGCGATTGAATCAGGTCGAAATGTTCGGATTCTAGAGCAATTACACCAGCCATCTGATCATCCGATCAATGCATTCCACCCTGAAGGAGAATACTTAAAAGGACTCGTGATTCACGTAGAATAATGCTTAATCTAAGTTATAGAACAATCTTGTCTGTCGCGATTCCATTAATGGGTTCGACTTTTATACAATCTATTGTTTTACTAACGGATTCATCTTTCCTAAGTCGGTATGACACCTTAGCGTTCGATGCAGCAGGAAACGGAGGACTGATTTATATCACGATGTTCATGACCCTCGTTGGCTTGAACGAGGGAACTCAGATATTGATGGCTCGAAGGATTGGGGAAAACCGCGAGTCTCTTTTGCCAAGAATCTTTGGAAGCTCAATTATTATTAATTTCTTCATTGCCGCAATTCTATTTCTATTCTCTTGGTTCATTTTACCTGATATCATTTCATCCAACGCTCGAAATATGGAGCTTGGTCAAATGCAAGTCGATTATGTTCAAATACGGAGTTATGGAATTATTCCTTCGACTA
Source organism: Fluviicola sp. (assembly GCA_002733985.1). GTDB lineage: Bacteria > Bacteroidota > Bacteroidia > Flavobacteriales_D > Crocinitomicaceae > UBA4466. The sequence goes on from NVXP01000015.1 coordinate 40,553, forward strand.
TCTCATTGGCAATTCTTGCTTACTTCACGTCGACAGGAAAAACATTCATGATTCTAATCAATTCACTCATTATTGCTTTTGCAAATATTGGAATGGATTACACACTCATATTTGGACATTTTGGCTTCTCAGAAATGGGATTGGACGGAGCAGCAATAGCCTCCACAATTTCGGATTACATTGGACTAATATTTCTTGTTATTGCCATTTATCTTCAGCCAACTGCGCGAAAACATGAAATGTTATCAAAGTTTCGTGTCAAATGGTCAACGATCAAAAAACTTTTCATCTTAAGTTCACCGATCATGTTACAAGGTTTAGCTGCTCTTTTAACATGGACCGTCTTCTTTTTCTGGATTGAACAAATGGGAGTTTTTGAATTGACCGTATCCCAAAACATTCGATCGCTGTACTTCTTAGCATTTGTCCCCATTTGGGGATTTGGAGCGACTACCAAAACTTATGTCAGTCACTATATAGGTAGAAAGGATTTCAAATCAGTTGCAATCGCGACGAGAAGAATCCAACTGTTAACTGTCATTTTTCTATTTGTAATCTTTCACGGCGCACTTTTCTACCCTGAAAAATTAATTGCTTTAGTTAACCCAGAACAGGAATTCATCGCAACTAGTGCTGAAACCTTAAGATTTCTATTTGGATCAATGATGCTATATGGGTTCTGCAGTGTATACTTCTATACAATTTCTGGTAGTGGAAACACGCGCTATATCCTTATAATAGAATTAATTTCAGTTCTTGCGTATATCGTGTGTGCATACCTATTTATTAAGGTATTGAAATGGGACATCTATTCAGTATGGTCCGTTGAATATATTTACTTCGGAGTGATTGGCATTTTATCAATCTCCTACCTGAAATTTTTTAATTGGAAAAAGAAACAAATCTGACATGAAGAAAATCGATATTGTGTTCATGGGAACACCTGAGTTCGCCGTTACTATTTTAGCAAAACTACTATCGGACGAAGCCATTAACATAGTTGGTGTAATAACGGCACCTGACAAACCAGCGGGACGTGGACGAAAGATTCAATCAAGTGCAGTAAAGGATTTTGCAATTGGACATAATCTAACTATTCTTCAACCTACCAATTTAAAAGATACAGACTTCATTGATGAACTCAGTACGTTAAATGCAGATTTATTCGTTGTTGTTGCTTTTAGAATGTTACCAGAAGTAGTTTGGGGAATGCCGGAATTGGGTACAATTAATCTTCATGCATCCCTCCTTCCCCAATATCGTGGAGCGGCACCAATTAACTGGGCTATTATCAACGGTGAAAAGGAAACAGGGGTAACAACCTTTTTCATTGAACGTGACATTGATACTGGAGCAATAATAGAACAACGAAAAACCAAAATTGGTAATAACATGACCGTTGGTGATTTGTACAAAGACTTAATGGACTTAGGAGCTACTACAACTTTGTCGACTGTGCATAAAATAATGGACGGCGAAGCAGAAGGATTAAAACAAGATGAGATATTAAGTCCGTCAGAACTAAAACCAGCTCCAAAAATCTTTAAGACAGATTGTCAAATTGATTTTTCGAAAAACGTAGCTCTAGTAAATGACTTCTGTCGTGGACTGGATCCTTACCCTGGAGCGTGGTCTAAAATACGTACAGATAAAGACGAACTTAAAACGATTAAGTTCTTTAGTACGTCTAGAACTGAAATTTCGGTTGTAGCTAAAAATGAATTTACATCGGACGAATTAGGAATCCTAGTACCATGTGATGATTGTTATTTACGTGTATGTGAAATTCAATTGGAAGGAAAACGAAAAATGAATTTCAAAGAATTTCTAGCAGGTCATACAATTTCAAGGTTTAGTCTATAAAAACAAGCTATTCGTGGCTAATTGGTCTCATTCACATACAAAAGATCAACAGATTGGTTCGTCTTTATTAACAAATCCTACTAGTTTTCCACATTTCTCCCCCTTTTTAACCTGTAACCCTTGTGTGGCAAGGATATTAAAATATATTTGTCACGGTAAAATTATTAACACAAACTAAAAACAGAGACTATGAACAAAGCAGAGTTGATTGAAGCAATGGCTTCAGACGCTGGTCTTTCAAAAGCTGATGCAAAGAGAGCATTAGAAGCATTTCAAGGAGCAATTACAGGATGCCTTAAAAAAGGTGATCGTTGCTCTTTAGTTGGATTCGGATCTTTTTCTGTATCTAACAGAGCTGCTAGAACAGGACGTAACCCACAAACTGGTAAGGAAATCAAAATCGCAGCAAAAAACGTAGTACGTTTTAAAGCTGGTTCTGACCTTTCTGACAAAGTTAACTAGTCAAAAACGTTAAATTTTGGAAGGGAATCAACTCGAATTCGAGTTGATTCCCTTTTTTTATTAAAAAAATGAATAAAAAGGTCCTCAGTCAATTATCTGAATTAATATCTCCCAGCAAGAGAGAACTACTAGAATTAATATCAAGTGAACGAACTAAATATCTTACAGTCGTACTTGAAGATATCGTAAAAGAATTCAATTCTTCCGCTGTTCTCCGCTCTTGCGATTGCTTTGGCGTTCAAGAACTAAATATAATTGCTGAAAATCAAGAATTCGAAATCCAAAGGGATATAGCTAAAGGCGCAAGCAATTGGGTTGATGTAAACACCTATTCAGGAAATAACTCCCCAGGAATTCATTGCATCAATGAATTAAAAAATAAAGGATTCAGAATCATCGCCACTAGTCCACATGCAGAGAAAACCATAAACGATATTTCTATTGACCAACCAATTGCTTTAGTTTTTGGTACGGAGAGAGATGGTATCTCAGAAAATATTATATCTAATGCTGACGAACTTGTGAAAATTCCTATGTACGGATTTACCGAAAGTTTTAACATTAGCGTTTCTGCAGCTCTTATCTTAAATCAACTTAGAAATAGACTTGAAACTTCTGACTTGCAATGGAAATTGACTGAAGAAGAACAAACTATTTTGAAAATAAAATGGTGCTCAAAAATAATTCGAAACGGAGAACAAGTTGAAGCCGAAATTAGACGACGAATTCTCGAAAAAGAATAATATATTTGTACTCAATTAATCGATAAATCTAATTTGTTAGGAAATGGGAAAAGGAGACAAAAAAACCGCTAAGGGTAAGAGAGTAATGGGAACATACGGGAATTCACGTAAAAAGAAAGTCTCAGCACCTGTTGTCGTAACGAAAAAGAAAGCGAAACCAGCAAAAGCAGAAGTTGAAAAAGAAACTCCTGTTAAAAAAGCTGCCGCAAAAAAAACGACAGCTAAAAAAACTACAACAAAAAAACCAGCTGCTTCGAAAACAACCGAGGCTAAAGAAAAATAATTTTGTAAGCTGCCATTGGCAGCTTTTTTTTTACAACATTTTATATGAAACACAATTTTGGTGCAGGTCCTTGCATTCTTCCACAAGAAGTATTCAAACAAGCCGCAGAAGCAGTAATAGATTTTAACGGACTTTCAATTCTTGAAGTTTCGCACAGAAGTGCAGACTTCGTGAAAGTAATGGAAGAAGCTCGTGAATTGGTAAAAAAGGCGCTCAATGTCCCTGATGGATATACTGTTCTTTTCATTCAAGGAGGTGCGTCTCTCGGATTTACAATCTCCGCGTTGAATATGATGCGTGAGAATAAAAAAGCTGGTTACATTAATACTGGAACTTGGGCTTCAGGTGCAATTAAGGAAGCTAAAAATGTAGGTATTGAAATGAATGTCCTTGCTTCTTCTGAGGATAAGGGGTTCACATACATCCCTAAAGGATTTGATATCCCAACAGACTTGGATTACGTTCACTATACTTCGAACAATACCATCTTTGGAACTCAATTTAATGGGATTTTTGAGACCTCTGCTCCATTGGTTTGCGATATGTCTTCAGATATTTTCTCAAAACCTGTAGATGTTTCAAAATTTGATATGATTTACGCTGGTGCTCAGAAAAACCTTGGACCTGCTGGGGCTACACTATTTATCGTAAAAGATGAAATATTGGGCAAATCAACTTCACCATTCATGCCAAGCTACATGGATCTACAAAAACATGCAGCTAAAGGTTCAATGATGAACACTCCTCCAGTATTCTCTATATATACGTCTATGTTAAATCTTAGACACCTTATTCAGAATGGTGGTGTTGATGCCGCTAATACACGAAACACGGCTAAAGGAAACTTGCTTTACTCTGAAATTGATAACAATCCATTGTTCTCAGGACCAATTGCCAACGAAGATCGATCGAACATGAACGTTACATTCTTATTGAATGATGGCGCTCCTTCTGACATTTTCGATACAATGTGGAACGAAGCAAATATCATTGGACTCAAAGGTCACCGATCAGTTGGTGGATATAGAGCTTCGATGTATAATGCATTACCAATTGAAAGCGTCCAAGTATTGGTAGATGTAATGAAAGAATTCACGCGAAAAAACGGATAAATGAAAGTACTTGCAAATGATGGAATCTCCCAAGCTGGAATTGATGCTTTGGAATCCGCAGGATATACCGTACTAACTGAAAATGTAGCCCAAGAAGATTTAATTGATACAATTAATCGTGATAACATTGAGGTTCTTTTAGTTCGTAGTGCAACAACTGCTCGAAAAGATTTAATTGACGCTTGCCCAAATCTCCGATTGATTGGACGTGGTGGTGTTGGAATGGATAACATTGATGTTGCGTACGCTCGAGAAATTGGCCGTATAGTAATTAATACTCCTGCCGCTTCTTCTCAATCTGTTGCTGAATTAGTGCTTGGTCATTTTTGTGCTATTTCTCGTTCGCTTCATGATTCCTACAAGAACATGGAAACGGGAGAATTTAGCAAATTGAAAAAACAGTATGCTAAAGGAGTTGAATTACGAGGAAAAACACTCGCTATTATCGGATTTGGTCGTATCGGTCAAAGCCTTGCTTCTTACGCGATTGGTTGTGGAATGAATGTAGTTGCTGTCGACCACTTAGCTTCTCCTCGAACGATTTCATTGGAACTTGGAAATGATATTTCGATAAGTGTTGATATTACTCCGACCACTGATATAATAGAAGGAATTACGGATGCCGATTTTATTTCAGTGCATGTTCCAAAACAAGATGATGGATCAGCAGTTTTCGGTTCGAAAGAATTTGAATCAATGAAAGATGGTGTTCGAATTGTGAATGCCGCTCGTGGCGGTGTTATCGATGAGGATGCATTATTAGTTGCTTTGGACTCTGGTAAAGTTGCTGCAGTTGCATTGGACGTTTTCGAAAATGAGCCAAATCCGAGAAAAGACCTTCTGAATCATCCTAAAATTGCTTGTACTCCTCATATTGGTGCTGCAACGGTGGAAGCTCAAGACCGTATTGGAACAGAACTAGCTAGCTCAATTGTTGCTAAATTTGGAGTTTTCGCTCTTTAATCAAACTGATGGCGAAAATTCATCCCTTTCGTGCAATTCGCCCGACTCGTGATAAAGTTCACCTTGTTGCGGCTCGGCCATTCTATTCCTATAAACAGAATGTCTTAGAGGCAAAACTCGAGGACAATCCATTTACGTTTTTACATATCATCAATCCAGAATTTGGAAGTAAAGCGACAACTAAAGGAAATACGCTGGACCGATTTGAACTCGTATCTAAGAGATATTCTGAATTTCTGGAAGAAGGAATTCTAATCCAAGATGAATCACCAACGCTCTATATTTACAGGCAATCGAAACCTGGACATGTGTTCACTGGAGTAATTTGTGGAGCAAGTGTAGATGAATATTTAAACGATTCGATTAAGAAACATGAAGCTACGCTTACTTCGCGTGAGCAAATGTTTACGGATTACTTAGATATTGTTGGATATAGCGCTGAACCAGTCTTGCTAGCGCATAAATCATCGAAAGAGATTGAAAACTTATTGAATCTCATTACTACTGTTCGTGCCGAATACGAATTCACAACAACGGATTTAGTGATGCATGAACTCTGGAAATTGACAACTTCTGAAACTGAATTAATCCAAGGGGCATTTGAAAAATTAAATGAACTCTACATTGCCGATGGTCATCATCGGTCAGCTTCCTCTGTTCGCCTTAACCAGCAGCGAAAGAAAAAAGGATCAACTCTATTGAATGAGAATGCATTTCTTGCCTATATCATAGATGAATCTCAATTAGAGATCCTAGAATTCAATCGCTTAGTGAAGACAATGAACAACATGAGTTCAGAGGAAATTATTACAGCGATTTCAGAAAATTTTGAAATTGAAAAACTTCCTGGAAAGCAAAAACCAGCGGAGAATCATCAATTCTGCATGTGCTTAGAAGGAGATTGGTTCTTATTGACTTGCAAACCTGACATCATCGACAATTCTCATCCTGTAAAATGTTTGGATGCTGAAATATTAACTCAATATGTTCTTTCACCAATTCTTGGGATTCATGATTTGAAATCAGATGACAACGTTTGCTTTATGAGTGGTGCGGAATCAATTGAAAAATTAGAAGCTCAGGTTACTTCAAACAAATACAAAATAGCGTTCATTCTCTACCCTGCCACAATGGACCAAGTCAAACGTGTAGCTGATAACCAAATGATTATGCCACCAAAGTCGACTTGGGTTGAGCCAAAACTTCGCTGCGGTCTTACAATTTACAACATCAACGAATGATTGCCGAAGCACTTAATACGATTAAAGCTGAAATTTCTGATCAGGTAACGCTCGTTGCTGTTTCCAAAACAAAACCTGTTGAAGATATTCAAACTGCGTACAATGCTGGACAACGGATTTTTGGTGAAAATAAAGTCCAAGAATTAACGGACAAATTCGACACCCTCCCAAAAGATATAGAATGGCACTTTATTGGGCATTTGCAATCAAACAAAGTGAAGTACATCGCTCCGTTCGTGTCAATGATTCATGCTGTTGATAGTTTGAAATTACTGAAGGAGATTAATAAGCAAGCCAAAAAAAGCGACCGAACTATTTCTTGTTTACTCCAATTTCATATTGCAGAAGAAGATTCGAAATTTGGATTAAACCTCGAAGAAGCACAGCTAATCCTATCTTCTAATGAGTTTGTTGAACTTCAAAACATTTCAGTTGTTGGGGTAATGGGAATGGCAACTTTCACAGATAAAGAAGATCAAGTTCGTGAAGAATTCAGAACCCTTGAGAACTACTTTCACGTAGTAAAAAGTCATTTTTTCAAATACAACGAAGAATTTGAACATCTTTCAATGGGAATGTCTGGAGATTACAAAATTGCATTGGAAGAAGGCAGCACAATGGTTCGATTAGGAAGCTCTATCTTTGGCGTGCGCTGAATGTCTACAACTTAAGATTATTTGGACAATTATCCGTATCTGAAACACCTGATAAATGAAAAATATTATTTGCTTAATCTTAATTACACTCTTCTCTTCGTGTGCATTTTCTCAATCTTCTGAAGAAGAAATCACCACTCATCGAGCAAATCATCTAGTCTACTTACTGGATACAACTTCGGGGTGGTTAAGTCAAGAAGAGGTCGACCAATTTGGTGGCTTGGATTATTTTGACTTTGACGAATCTTTCCAAATTACAGCAAAATTCACGAAAGATAAAGGAAGACGTTTCAAGATGCCAACTTCAACTGATCGTCTCCCAGTATACCGACGTTATGGATACCTTGATTTTTCTGTTGGTGACTCAAGCTGTAGATTAGAAGTTTACCAGAACATGAAGAATAGAAGAAAAAAAGGGCATGAAAATTACCTATTCATTCCTTTTAGAGATGCTACCACGAGAAATTCAACTTATGGTGGAGGACGATTCATGGACATAACAATTACTGAAAGTGATACTATTCTTTTAGATTTCAACCTAGCTTACAACCCATACTGTGCATATACATATAATGCATCCTGTCCTATTCCACCAGCGGCCAACACACTTACTGTAAAAATTTCAGCAGGAGAAAAGACACCAATTGGGCATTAATTGTGTTACTATTTCATCCATTTTCACTTATATTTGAAGCATTACCAAGAAAATGAAACAAATCCTTTCGATATTAATCTTCCTCGTATTCGCTCAAACGGCGAGTGCTCAGCCGTATAAGACCATTGGAACATTCAAGCCATACAAATGGATGATCGGTGTAAGTTGGTCAGCAATTGATGACAATGGAAGTAAATTTGGAAAGCTTTTCGACGTCAATAACTCATGGAATCTCCTTCCCTATCCTTCAACATTAACAGTTGATCGTTATTTCAAGTATGGATGGAGCATGGAGTTTGGTGCAACTTACTCGAAGTATAAATTGGGTAAACTCATCAACGACTCTACAAATTATCAAGGAACTTTTTTCAGTTTTGATGTAAACGCAAAGTATAGTTTCTATCAATTGTATGCCCCTAGTGCGCGGTGGATTGATCCCTATCTGATTGCTGGAGTTGGATATACTTACCGTGAAGAAGGTGCTGCTACACATGCGCCAACTGTTAATATTGGTGGAGGAATCAATTTCTGGATCTACAAAGGGATTGGAATCCGATTGAATAGTACTGCAAAACTGGGCGTTTATCCTGGATTCTGGGAAACACCTGAAAACTATTTACATCATTCAGCTGGACTTGTATTTCGTTTCGGAGCAGGGAACAGGAATAAAAATAAAGAATTCAACCGTCGTAAAAACAAGTGGATTCACAAAGGAGGAAAACGCCACAAACAAAAAGGTGGACGCTAATTATTTCTCTAGCTGGATGAACAACTCGCTTCCTTGTCGAGGTTCAATGGAATTATAACATTCTTCCATCGATAACTTATCGTAGAAAGGCTTAAAATTATCAATGTATTCTGATTTCGTTCCTCCGAATGGTGGACCTCCATCAAATTCTTGATTGAAAAGCAAACCAACTAACATACCTCCCTTCCGGAGTAAGGATGCCGATTTATCAGCATATTTGGATCGCAAATTTGGATCGATTGCACAAAAGAGTGTTTGCTCAATAATTAGATCGAACGAACCATTGAATTCAAAAAAATCAGCTACATGTGCATGAGAAGCCGGGAAATCTGGATTCTTTTCTAAGAAAGTTTGAATTGCTATTGGTGCGAAGTCCAAAACATGAACATTCGTGAATCCCAAATTATGCAAATAGGAAACCTCATGAGCATTTCCTGCACCAGGAATCAAAATCTTTAACTCCTTATCTTCTAATTGATCCACATACGCACGAATTGGAGGAGAAATCTCTCCCAAATCCCATCCCGTTGATTCATCAAGGTATCGTTTGTTCCAGTAATCGTCCGACAAGAAATCAGTCATAAAAAACAATTTTTGAGGGATTTAATCCAACGTGATAGCTGTTTTCATAAATTCCAGCCCCATTAAACTCAAAAACATAACCAGTTGTTACAAAATCCATTGCATCAGAAATGAAAATTCGATCTAAACCTGGGTGATAAGTTATTCCGTACAATGTTTGAACAGCACTCAAATCAAGAAAGGTCGGGTTTGTCATCACATCACTCGCTGGATTAAAAAGTCCAATTTGATTGTCACCTGTGCTAAAGTCAGAATAACCAATAAGGAAACTTCCATTCATTCGTGCGATACTTGACGCATCAAAGGTAAACTGCGTTACAGCATATGAAGTTGTGTTAATCTTGTTCAATCGAGAAGGGATCGCTCCATAATCACCGCGAGTAATAACATAAATATCGCCTTGATCGTCCACCTCCACTCCTGCTGGATTCTTCCCAACAGTGATTTTCAATTCTTCAGTAAACGTTGATAAATTCACTACTGAAACCGTAGAATCAACATTCGGGAAATTCAAACCTCCAGAATTCGCTACGAACAGCATGCCATTTGAAACAGCCATTCCTTCAGGATTACTCCCTACCAAAATTCGTTGTTCAACTTCCAATGAGCTCGTATCAATTACATCCACATATCCGTCATAGCATGAAACCAGAATTTTATCTTGATAGAATGCCACTGATCTTGGTTGTTTGGCGATACCACCTTCAACCATTGCGATTTGTTTGATCGAAACACCAGTTACACCAGAAATAACCTCAATTGTACTAGATCCATTGATAATCGCGTAGATTTTCCCTCCATAGCGCTTCATGTCATTGCCAGTATCTCCTAATTCGCGACCAGAAGTCTGAAGAAAGAAACCATTCAACGACTGATTAGTGTTGAAATTGACAAAGGAAAGTGTAGAGTTATTCTGTTGAAACAATCCTTCACAGATCACCATCATTCCATTATTAATAGCAATGTTATCACTAATTGTTGGATCGTCCTTCTTACAAGAAACTACCGCTAAAGAGATTAGAACTAGAGCACTAATTAAACGCATAATTGATTGATATTAAATAATTTCTACCGGGCATTATGAAAGAACGAATATACGAATACGATTTGTTGAATGCATTCTTTAACTGAATCTGTAATCGAATTGACTGTTTCTTTTTGAATTCAAACTGATAAAACAAACTAAAATCTGTGATCGCAAAGCCTGCGATTTCATTGGCTAGATTGTTTTCATTGAGCGAATATCGCTTTGAAATTAGGTAATTCGTCACTTTACCTCCAAATTTCTTGTAACTCACTGATACATCTACATTTCCAGTATGCATTGGGATATAGGCAATTTGATGTTGATACGTCGGGTGATCAGCATCGCTCATATCTAAGGAACGTTGAAAAGAATAATTGATAGAACTCGATACAATCAGCTGCTTTTTCGTGCCAAGCGCCAAACGTGTACTCACTGCAACCTCTCCACCGTATGCATGTACAATTCCAACATTCTGAATTGACCAAGTAAATAAGTTTTGAGTCGGAATAGCGATAATCTTGTCCGTAATTCTATTGAAATATAAACCAGATGTAATCGAAATCAGTCTTCCTTTTCTATCCATTGGAAACATGGAGAAATTGTATCCAAATTGATTCGCCCGTTCAGGGTCTAGTTGAGTATTCCCAATATTGTTGTAATACAATTCATTAAATGAAGGAACCCGAAGGGAATTTCTATACCAAATTCGATGTCGTGCATAAAACCAATTTGATTCTCTCGTCTCCAAAGAAAGGTAAGGATTCACGCTGATTACGTTCTTGCCATCTTCTCCAGACGCATTCGATTCATTTACAAACTGCGACGAAAGGTGTCCTCTGAATTTAATGTGCCCAAACCCTAATCGAGCACCAACGATTCCTGAGACTTGCTTTCTCAAAGGATTCGCAAACAAGGTGTCTGAACTTTTCAAATCACTCAATCCTCCTTCAGCTCCAAAGTAAAAACTGCGATTGTATTTATGCTCTGATCCTTTTACAACATGTCCTTGGGCAATAAATCCAGTATTTAAAACTCGATTGAAATAAGTGATGTCCAGTTCTCCTGCTGCATTAAAATAAGTTGGATCAAAGTAGCGCATGGAATTAGTATTACCATTTGCATAGATTCTCGCGTAGATTCCATCTCCAATTCTGAACTTTACATCTGAATTAATAGATTGATTAGCGGTCAAGAGTCGTTCGTCTGCAGAATTATTATAGAGAATAACAGCGCCAGGTAAACCTTGATCTATTTTTGATTGCTTATAACTAACTCGAGCTCGGACATCTTTCTTGAATTTGTACCCAGCGACTCCACCAAAGTATTGATCTTGATAATCATTGTTACTTCTAATCGCCGATTGTGTTTCAATACCATTCTGAATTTGATATGCATACTGCCCATTGGCAATACGATAATTCCCGAAACCGCTGATAAAACCCTTTTTGATCTTCACTTTCGCAGCTCCGTATCCACTAAATTGGCCAAAAGACCCAATTCTTGAACTTGCTCGAATCTTCAGACTATCCTCATTGCTAGGAAAACTCATTTCAAAAGTTTGGAGAGAAACATTGTTTCCTGCAATTTGAGCTGAAACGGGAACGAGGAACCCTGCTTGTTCACCAACTCCAAGAGCGATCATTTCCAAATTATTTGTCTGGATTTGAGATAAATTCACTTGACCAGTTTGACTATTTTGGACTGAAAACCCGTCAATTACGATCGCTGAATGTTGACTCCCGAGACTTCTTACTGAAATAGTCTTTAATCCTCCTAGTCCTCCGTAGGATTTCAAATTTACCCCTTCCAATTTCTGGAGAATTTCACCTACGTCATTTGCTTGCAAGTCTTGGATTTCCTTCTCTCGCATTATACGATAACGAGGTGTTTCCATTCGAATAGAGATTGCAGTAATAACATCAACAGCTTTCAACTCTTGAATTGGCAAGGTATCCATCACAACAATAGAGGTATCCTGCCCGTAAGCTACGGAGCTTAATAAAATTGATATGAGAAAAAAGAAGCGCATAAAAAAGAAGTGGATGCACAACATCAAGAGATACTATGCATCCACTAATTTCGTGTTATTTAATGAACTGCTGTGTTCGAACTCCAGAATCATCAACCAATGTAACAAAGTAAACACCTGCTGGTAATTCACTTACATTAATTTTACTTGTTGATTCATGCACTTTATTCAAGATTACTTGACCATATGCATTGGTAATTTCAATCTCACCAATTCCACCCTTAATCGTTAAGACATCAACGACTGGATTAGGATACATTTCATAGTTCGATGCCAAATGAGTGTTAATTCCACCAACAGTTTGAGTTGAAAGGTTATCAATTGCAAAGTAAGCTGGAGTTTTGATTCCAAATGAATTCGTATCAGAAGATACAAACGAGAAACGAACAGATGAAACGTCAAACGAGAAACCAGAGAAGTCAATTGTATTCCATTCGTCAACAATGTAATCCATTGTGCTATCAGCAAAGCGGTAATCTGCTAGGTAAAATTCGATTGAGTCAGTTTCTGAATCGTCAAAATTATTTCCGTAGATCAAAAGTTTGAAATAATCGTCTCCATTCGTAGCATCTACAGTTACTCCATCTCCTGCATAAATAGATCCGAATTCTTTTCCGTAACCATCACCATCTCTCATTGAAAGATAAGCGTATGTAGTGTTTGTTATTTCAAAGCTATCAATCCTTACTGCTGCATCATTGGTATTAATTCCTCCTCCTGAGAAATCATAAAAGATTCCAAAATTTGATGATCCACCTGCTCCTCCTGCAGTATATGAACTGTATTGATTCATAAAACCAGCGGTAGTCACATCGGTGTGATTAGACATTGCGAAGCCACTAAAGTAATTTCCAGCTGCGTTGTAACTGTAATCAAACGTTGTTCCTCCAAAGTCGAATGCTCCGATCCCATCATTCCCATTGTCATGCGTCTCTGCACCAACAAGTGGGTGATCTTCAAAATCAATTGTTGTTTGTGCGTTGATTGTTCCAGCGACCACAAACGCTGCTACCATTGTGTAGATTTTCTTCATAATACTGTTTATTAAAATAAATAAATTAAATGAAGAAGAATCAGTTGAAAATCGAAAAGGAGTGCTATTGAGAGTGCATACCTATCTCGGACTTTAATCTGAAGTCTTCAATAAAAATATGACTTAGGCAAGTATTCTGACTCGCGTTTTACTGAAATTGCCTTCCCATTCGTCAGGTGACGAGCAGTGACTTAATAATTTCAGCGTTGAACGCTTACAGCTGCAGATACAGTTCCGGATTTTCACCAGATTCCTTTTGAACCATCAACGACGGTACCTAAAGTCGCCGCAAAGGTACATGGAGTTTTCGAATCCTCCTAATTGCGGTCTAATTTGTAGGTGTACTGAAGCATAATCGTACGTGGCGTCTCAATTTTCAATGGACGTAAAGAATATGATCGATTGCTGATATTTGCACTAATTACAGCAATTTTATGACGTTCGTTAATGTTGTATGAAACGCGTGCATCGAAAATCCAATTTCCATATCGATGAGCCGCGAAGTAATCCATGTAACGGATACTTTGCGTGTAGGGGCCAACAGTAGCAATCTCAAACTCTTCAATTACCCCGTCCATATTGACGATTTCACTAAAGTACTTGACGCTAAATCCAATCGATAATTTTTTCTTGATTGTGATTTCAAAATCTCCCTTTACGTTGTGCTGGAATCGGTATTTGAGTATCTGCGAAGTCGAATCCAGAGAAGTCGAATTGTAGCTGTATGGTCTACCTAATTCATCAACTGCGTAGATGAAATCTGGATTCAAGGTCTTAGGTACAATGTAATTGTATCCCGTCATAAACGTTAGTTCTGCATTCTTTCCAATTTTCGCTTTCCCTGAAAAGGAAATATCTATTCCAAGGACACGTGATTTCCCAGTATTGATGAATTTGAAACCGAACAATTGATTTGGATCAGCCACTGGATCTCCCCAGAAACCGAACAAATATTCGATCGTATTTTCATATTCTTGCCAGAACCATGCAATATCGAAATAGCCCATTATTTTTCCGAGCTTAATTCCTTGCTTGATCCCAACTTCTGCATTCCAACTACTTTCTGGAAGCACATCTGGGTTTGGGAAAACCCCGAAATTTCCAACTCCTGTTCGAATATAACGCTCAGTAATTGTTGGGAAGCGATATCCTTGACCATAAGATGTTCTCAAGTACGTTTCTTGATACAGTTTGATACTTGTTCCTGCTCTAAAAACTGGTTTAATAGCCGTGATTGAATCGTTCAATTGGAAATACTCTAATCTTCCACCGGCAGAAACATTCAATGTTTTTTGAAACTTCTTTTCAATTTGAGAATAAGCCGAAATGTTCAGAATATCGTTGTATGGGCTTCCTCCACCAGAATACAAATTCGCATATGAACTTGTGTAGGTGCTTGTTAATCCTCCAATAAAGTCGAATCCATTTAAGGTTTTATACGATTTCTTGAACATGTAATCTCCGTAGATCGTTGACGAGCGATTCGATTGATTAGCTGTCATTTCATTGTTCGAATAAAGCAGTCGCATGCGGAAATGGTGCTTCCCATCAGTATCAGTGAAGACATTCAAGAAAGGATCAAGATTAAAAATGAATTGATTTTGAAGAAAAACTGCTCCAGGATATGCTTGATAGAGCCCGGATGAATCATTCAACCATGCAAAAGCCAAATTTGATTGAGCAACCATCACATTACCATTTAATCCAAAACTTATGCCTTTATATTTCTTAGCGCGGTAGCGAAGATTAAAATTAAAACGAGCTCTTTTCGAGGCCATTTGCTTCTCCGTGAAGTTTGAAATCGTATCAGCATAAACCAACGAATCCGTTATTGGTGGTCCTATGTATCCGTGATCGTAATTAACATTCGCACCAAGTACAACATCTAGGTTTCCAACCCGACGAGAATGCAGAAAATTCGCTCCTGAAATCAATGGAGTTCCTGTCCACCAATCAGCTCCTTCAATACTTGGTTTGGAATACAATCCAGTGTAAAGATTTACCTTTGTCAACGGTTTCAATCCGGGATATTTTGTTCGTATATGAATCGCGCCTGACAAAGCTGAACTTCCTGACAATACAGAAGATGCACCTTTAATCACTTCAATTTGGTGAATATTTTCAACAGGAATAAACCCCCATTCCGGGCGACCAGCATCACCAGAAAGCATCGGCATATCATCGACAATAACGGCTACTTTTGATCCTACACCGAAGGTGAATCCGCTACCACCACGAATTTGTGGTTCTCCATCCAAGATATTTAACCCTGGTGTTTGATCCAGTGCTGTTTCTATGCTTCGTGTATTTTTATTTTCAATCATTTCAGGGCGAATGATTTCCATGGAAACCGTTTGATCTTCCAATGGTTTATCAAACTTCCCCACTCTCACGTTCACTCCTTCGATTTCAGTAACAATTCCACGTAAGATAATATCCCTGGAAAGTGTTTCTCCAGCGACTATTATGACCGTCATTGTATCAGTTACCATTCCTGAATATCTGCATATGAGCATTGCTTTTCCTGGAGGAACCTTCATTTCGTAGAAGCCATGCTCATTAGCCAAAGCACCTCTTGTGAGATCTTTCTTGTAAATTACTGCAGCATCAATGATCGGGTTCCCCTTTGTATCACGTACAAACCCGTTAATCGTTCCTTCTGATTGGCTCAAGAGCTCAAGAGAACATAGCAATCCAATTAGTACTAATACTAGTATTTTCATAGGCATAAAAAAGCTGATTCATTCTCGAAAGAACAGAATCAGCTTCAAAATTAGTATTATTTTACTTCTTATATATCTCGAACTTGTAGCTTCCTGAAGCTGTATTGATGTGGAAGAAATAAATTCCTGATTTTGCTTCAAAAGGAATTGCTGCTGCGACTTCACCTGATTGAACTTTTTGTCCAACAGTATTATAGATCGCATATTCACCATCAATGTTTAAATCAGTGAAGACATTAATCACATTAAGATCGTTATCCATGGCTACGGTAAATGCATTTGGATCAAGCGTTGAAACAGTAACTAAAGGATCTGAACCATTCAAGAGTTCTTGACCATTAGAAACTCCATCAAAATCACAATCAGTCGATTCCCAAGTAGCACTTGGAGCAACCGTTTGCGAAGCTAAAACGAATGAACATAAATCATTTGGATCAGTAGTGTCTGTAGCTTCATCAGCATCAGTTACACCGTCACCATCTGTATCAGCTGAACCTGTTCCTCCGTTGTAAATCAATTCAATATCATCGATAAATACTTCATCATTAACATCTCCACCACCTGGTATTGCATTCGACGCAAACGTTACAAGGATATATGTATTCGTCGTTGCTGGTCCAGAATAATCAAAGGCAATCGCCATTCGCGTCCAAGCAGTTGGTGAATAATTCAAAACGGCTGTCGCTACTACATGATCTGCTGAAGTTCCTGTTTCAGGATCAGTATAATCGTAATCATCATGAAGTACTGCTTTCATACGCGCTTCACTTGTACCATCGGCAGCATTGTACTTTACCCAGAAAACAATAGAGTCTGGTGTACCAGTTAACGCTTCTGAGAAAGTTGGATCTGCAGTTAAAGAAATGTTATGATTATCTGAACTACTAGGAGTTATAGATCCCATGTTGATTCTTCCCAACGTAACGTTTCCATTTGCTTTGACATTGAATCCTGCATCTCTGGTCCAGATTCTTGCACTCTTTGTTCCTGTACTTCCAGGTCGAATATCTGAAGATTCTTCAATTTGGTTCGCTGCAAACCCCGTCAACGATCCTTGTGCACTCAAAAAGCTGTTCCAATTAACAGGTTCAAAGTCACTGGATACTGATTCCCACGTTTCCATATCGGAATTACCAATTTGCGTTTGAGCAGAAACGTTACTTGCAAATATTGCAGTTAACGAAAAAAGTAAAATTCTTTTCATATATACCATTATTATAGGTTGATGCAAATATATCGAAAAACCGTTTCTTCAAAAAATATTATTGTTTGATCAATGGAAACTACATTTTGTTCATTGAAAAGCGCTTTTGCCAACTTGATCGTATATATAACCGTCTTAAAGATAAGATGCAACAGTCAGTAAACATATCGCTCAAAGACATTCACAATGTGAACGAAGCCTTGCTTGTTCTAAGACACTTCATTGATTTGAGTTCTCGTCTCCTCCCCTTTCTAGATGAATTGCAACGCATAGACGATCCTTCAGATAAAGAGAGTTACGACAAGCGACGAATAATTGAGGTTTATGAAAGTTATCATTTCGATACTAAAACATCGGAAGTTTTGATTGGATCGAATATTCTAGAGCTAATCAAAGAATCATTCCATACACTTGCGAACTGCTCATCTGATCAACACTATAAGACAGCACAGAAAAAACTGGTTCGTTTTATTTTGGAACACAAACGTCTTGACGACAAATGGAAATTCATCGGCTCTAATTAAACAGTCCTTCGTACTTTTGCTTTATGAGTAAAACGAAAGATCCAGGTTTAGGATCAGGCTATAGCGCGTCCGTTTCAAGAATGATCAATGAAGACGGAACGTATAATATACAGCGATCTGGCGGAATGCACAGATTCCGTGATTTCTACAAATACCTTATTGAACTTCGGTGGTCTGTCTTTTTTCTATGGACGATAACGACTTATTTATTGACCAATGTGTTGTTTGCTGGAATTTATATGATTGGAGGTGTTGAAGATATTTCGGGAATCAACCCTGATTCAAATCAATTTCTGAACGCGTTTTTCTTCTCTGTCCAAACCTTTACTACAGTTGGTTATGGATTCCTTGCTCCCGTTGGCGCAATCGCGGGGATAATTTCAACATTTGAAGCCTTTCTCGGTCTCCTCTATTTTGCACTAATTACAGGACTTCTTTACGGACGTTTTTCCAAGCCATCAAGTAAAATTGCCTTTGCGCGAAACGCAATTCTCACGGACTTCGAAGGTGGAAAAGCCATTATGTTCAAAATCGTGAACCAACGAAACTCTGTTCTTTTGAAGGCAAGTGCAAAATGTACGCTGGCAATCGACTCAAGTGATCCTACAAAAGCACTTAATAGAGAATATCACAGCATCGAGCTTCAAGTAGATTACATTCAGTTCTTCCCATTAACATGGACACTGGTTCATAAAATTGATGAAAAATCTCCCTTCCATAATTTAGACATTGTCAAAATTCGAGAACGAAACACCGAATTGATTGTGATGGTTGAGGCTTTGGATGAGACCTTTTCTCAAAACGTGATCGAAAAGCGATCTTTTGCGGGTGATCAATGGATCAGTGGCGTGAAATTTAAACGTAATTTTTCAGTGAATAGCAGCGGAAAGATTGAACTGAGAATTGACGAACTGAACGATGTAGAACCAATTTAAGGCCCTCAATACAATCAAGAAGTTACGACTTCCTAAATCTCATTAAGAAATACTCTCCCATTTTGGGATTTACTCTATCTTTACTACAATGAATCAATCAAAGGTCAACAGTTCGGTTGAGTTGCCGATCATGGAACATTTTTATACCATCCAAGGTGAAGGTCGATATAGCGGTCGTGCGGCATATTTTGTCAGAATTGCTGGTTGCGATGTTGGCTGTGTTTGGTGTGATGTTAAAGATAGTTGGGACTCGGAAATGCATCCAYTGATGAGTTTGGAAGCAATCATCGAGGAAGTTCTGGAGTCAAAAACAGACTTTTGTGTCATCACCGGCGGGGAACCTGCAATGTATGACCTCACACCTCTAGCGGAAATGTTGCGATCAAACGGAATTGAAACAGCCATTGAAACTTCAGGATGTTACCCACTTCGAGGAGATATCGATTGGTATTGCTTCTCACCTAAGAAATTTAAAGCTCCATGTTCCGACGCTTATGATAAAGCAGACGAACTAAAAGTTATTATCAGTCACCCGTCTGATTTTGATTGGGCAAAAACACATGCTGACAAAGTCTCTTCAGATTGCTTACTCTATCTTCAACCAGAATGGTCAAAACAGGAACGGTTTTTGCCTTTGATCATAGAATACGTGAAGAACAATCCACAATGGAAGGTTTCTTTACAGACGCATAAATTCATGAATATTCCTTAATATGAAATACATCATTCTCTCCTTTTCTCTTTTACTTTTAGCAGCTTGTGGAACAGCYCAACCRCGTTTTGACGGTTATTCCACTAAGAATAAAAAGGCAATTAAACTCTTTGAACAAGGAAAAGAAGCCCCACGTTTATCTGCCGATCCTAGAACAAAGGGTCCAGATTATGCCACAGGGCTAAAATTGATGAATCAGAGTTTAGAGAAAGATCCGAATTTCCTTGAGGCGCATCTTTTTGCAGGTGAATTTGCTGAATATTTACGTGATTACGATGAAGCAATACTACATTACAAACGAGCACTTGAGATCAATCCTACCCACAGTTTTTCGAATAGCACGAATTTCTATCTAGCCAATTTACAGCAGGCACAAGGACAATATGGAGATGCCATTAAGAATTTAGACATATTCATGCAAAATCGGAACGCCAATGTCGAATTGGTGTTGCAGGCACGAGACATGAGAGCGAACTGCGAATTTGCACAAAAAGCACTCGAAAGTCCACTGGATTTTAACCCAATCAACATTGGCCCAGGAATCAACACTGCAGATCCTGAATATTTCCCTACGATCACTGTTGATGGAAAAACAATTCTATTTACACGTAGGATTGAGGATGGACGCGTTATGGGAAATTTCAAGGAACAAGAAGATTTCTTTGTATCCAGTTTGAGTGATAAAAACATTTGGGGAACAGCGATAGCCATGCCCGACAATGTAAATACAGTAAACAATGAAGGAGCTCCAACTTTGGCTGCTGATGGAAGATCACTTGTCTTTGTCGCTTGTCCAGATGCAAGTGGTATCGATTATGGTCATGGTCGATTAGGAAGAGGAAGTTGCGACCTTTTCTACACAAAAAAACTTGGTAGCCGATGGAGCGATCCAATTAACTTACCTGGACTAGTGAACTCATTTCATTGGGAATCACAACCATCCTTATCTTCTGATGGTAAAACGATGTATTTCATTCGTGGAATTCGTGGTAGAAATGCCACAGATGATTCAGATATTTATGTAACACATCTGCAGGAAGATGGAACCTGGGGCAAAGCTGAGCGGCTTCCAAACTATATCAATTCGCCAAAGAAAGAAGAATCTGTTTTAATTCACCCTGATGGTAAAACCTTGTACTTCGCATCTCACGGACACGTAGGAATGGGAGGATCAGATCTATTTATGTCACGACTTAAGGATGATGGAACTTGGGGAAATCCAATCAATCTTGGATATCCAATTAACACACCTTACGATGAAAATTCATTGATGGTATCCCCAGAAGGAGAAGTTGCTTTCTTCGCTTCCAACCGAGAAGGTGGATACGGTGATTTGGATATTTATTACTTCATAATGCCTGAGCATTTGCGACCTACGCGGACACTTTATTTTGAAGGAATGGTGTATGATATTGTTACACGACGTCCTATTCCCGGTAAATTTAAATTGATTGATATTAAAACTGGAGAAGAAGTTGTTTATTCTGAAGCAGACAACATAACTGGAGAGTTCACCGTTTCATTGCCTGTTAATCGTGAATATGCATTGAATGTCAGTTATCCTGGATACTCATTCTATTCGAAGAACTTCAACATGACTGATCCTGAAGGTTTGGATGCAGTCCATATGGATGTCCCACTCGTTCCGTTAAATGTTGACACACCTGTTTCATTGGAAAATGTCTTCTTTGATTTGAGTAAGTCTACTTTACGTCCTGAATCCTTCGTTGAGTTGGATCGATTGGTTGAATTCTTAGAAAAGAACGCGACAATCAGCATAGAGCTTGGTGGACATACTGATACCCGTGGTGATGCAAAAGAGAATCAAATCCTTTCTGAAGCACGTGCGAAATCAGTTTACACCTATCTTATCGGTAAGGGAATTAAGGCAGACCGACTAGCTTACAAAGGTTATGGCGAGACGCTCCCGAAAATTTCGGATGAAGAAATCGCAAAACTTCCTAGCGCAGAACAAAACTCGGCTCATCAATCGAATCGTAGAACTGAATACAAAACGACTAAAAAGTAATGCATTTTATCCGCTTAATTCGACCACTGAATTTGATCATCATTGCATTGACGATGTATGGTCTAGGTTGGTATTTTGACCCAATGGAAGGATGCAGTTGCACCTACATTGTGACGGATTGGCCATTTTTCTGGCTTGTATTCTCAACGGTATTAATTGCAGCAGGAGGAAATATTATCAACGACTATTTTGATGTTCGTGCAGATCGTGTTAACAAGCCACACCGTTTGATTATCACAAAGCACATCAAAAAACGAACTGCGATAGTGATGCATTGGACGATCAATCTAATTGCATTCAGTATTGCACTCTACCTGTCATGGATCATGGATTCATTCTGGTATTTGTTCATTCATCTTTTCTCTATTAATGTCCTTTGGTTCTATTCCATGTACTTCAAACGACAATTTTTAACAGGAAACGTATTAATTGCCGCGTTAACAGCACTTGTTCCTGTACTTGTCGGGATTTTCTTCTACCAGCAGAATCTAGCCAATACTGAATGGTATAATATGGAGTTATTTCCTTTCAACTTACAGGGAAGTACACCGCGTATTATCATGTACATTTCGCTAGGATTAGCAATTTTCGCATTCTTATTGAATCTTGCCCGCGAAGTTATCAAAGACATGGAAGATGTAGATGGTGACAAGAAACTTCATGCTAAAACGCTTCCAATTTCTTGGGGATACAAAAAGAGCAAATGGTTTGTTGGAATTGCTTTATTTGCTGCGATCTGTGCAGCAGGAATGTTGATTTATCTGATTGAAGCTTTCACCATTATGACTGTTTTACCAGGAATTATCGCTGCTATACTCATTTTGATTGCAATAATTCTTGTGAGTTCTGCATCCACCAAATTAGATTATCGACGTATCAATCACTGCCTTAAACTGGCCATGACCGTTGGGTTACTCACCCCAGTTTATTGGAAAATCATAAGTACATATGTCCAATTTTAAATTGGTTCTTGGATCAAAATCACCAAGAAGACAAGCTCTCATTCAAGAACTCGGATTTCCTGTTGAAATTCGCATTAAGGAGGTTGAAGAAATCTACCCCGACGATCTTCCCGCAAAAGAAGTTCCTGAATTCTTAGCAAAATTGAAAGCTGCCCCACTTCAAGGCTCACTATCCGACGACGAGATTCTTGTAACTTCTGACACCATAGTTTTACTGGATGGTGAAGTTGTAGGGAAACCAGTTGATGCAGACGGAGCGAAACTCATGCTCTCTCGACTTTCAGGTAACGCACATACTGTGATTTCCGGGGTTTGCTTGACATCAAACAAAAAGCAACACGGGTTCTCATCGCACACAAAAGTCTTTTTTGACACGCTAACAAGCGAAGAAATCAATCACTACGTGGATACGTTTCAACCGATGGACAAAGCTGGCTCATACGGAATTCAAGAGTGGATTGGCTACATTGGTGTTTCTAAAATCGAAGGCTGTTATTACAACGTAATGGGGCTTCCTCTTCACGATTTGTATCGCGCGTTGAAAACTGAATTCAGCTAGGGTAAATAAATTCATACGCAATATCACTTTGCGCGTTTACTGAAAAAGATAAAAAAAGGAAGATCAGGAATTTCATTGAATTGAGTGTATTCTTACAAGAATATAATGTTGAGGCCAAACCTACTATAATTTACATTCTGTTAGCATCTTTACCTTAAGCCCCCCCATTCTGTCATTACGAAGCCTTCCCTATTAAGTTTTTCAGGCATCTCGTGTTTTTTTATATTTTCTTTTTGATCTATCCCTTTGATAAGGTAAAATAATCTAAGAACATTATCTGGTTCTACCGAAAGATCTAAGCTGATTAATTCATTTATTACCTTCTCTTCTTGTGGATATATTTGATATACTTTATGTCCGATTAATCTGGGGATCCAATACTCAGTAAAATCCTCAATTTCATTCTTATTAAATCCATACTCCTTCATGTTATGATCGAAGAAATTTTTCAATTTATCTTTTTCTATCTCCCAACCTGTCTCGTGTTGCCAATTATCCGGTTGTTCGCTCTCATAAAACAGGTAATCATATATCGAATTAATTTTCCCGGCCTTATTCACCTTAACCTTCCAACCTGATCTATAGTCAGGTATTGAGGCAATCACCTTCCCTCCTTTGGGAAAATCAATCTTCACCTCTAGTTCGATACTTTCTTGAGGATACAAATATATATTAGGCTTGTAAGCTACTGGTTCCGACGTATTCTGATACAAAATGTAACCTACAACGATCATCAAAATACAACCTGATATAATAAGTATGGACCTTCTTTTCATATTATATTGATGCTAACGTTTTTGGCTACGCTTCCTAGCCGACTCTCGAATATAATCTTTTCCGCATGAAGTGTAGGCTATCTTAGGTGGATCTCTTAATGAAAGTGAATCATAAGCCCATCCAAGAGATATTTCTGATTGAATTGCTTCTTGGTTAATTTAATTCTTCCAATCAAAGGGTCGCCAATTATATATTCGTCTTTATTTTTTTCAAGCACGGTAATAAAGTGACCAATATTAGAAATCTCAGTACCAATTATACATGGTGTTTTAACCTGCTCTATTTCATGAATTTGGTTGCATGAAAAGTTCAATCCTTTTTTTGTTGCATATCTTAATAAGTACCAAATCTCGGTTCCGCTTGAACATGTGAATGCATTTGCAGCGATCTCCCTCTCGGTAGTATTAATGTTTTTGGCTTTAAGTATTGTTGCAAGACTACTTGGTCCGCATGAGGCATATGTGGATTGAATACAAACATCATCTATCCATTTAGTCTCAGAATTGATATTTATTGGTCTAACAATCGGCTTAGCATATGGAATAATTACAAGAAAAATGCTAAAACTTAATGCTAGGAACTTCTTGTTGGATATTATCATGCCCAGAAATAGTCCAATTAATGAATTCATACATTCAATGCCAGGAATCGCTCGAAATGTAATATACCAGTTCGGGGATTCAATCAAATGCATATAATAGGTAACCATGGATAAACCGGGAATAGCAAATAAGAAGGAAAAAACAAGAAATATAGATTTGTATTTAGACTTTTTAAATCGCTTAATAAACTGTGTTCCAACAAAGAATAGAATTATCGTCAGAATAACACTGATAAATATGTTGTGATTTATATTCATTATGGTTCACGATGGGGGTTCGCCACTAGGAAACGTACGGCTCCTAGCTAAAACTAGTTCCCCGAAGATAAGAAAAAGCGATTAAGTTCTTAGCGGTTGTTACGTGTTCTATTTAGTCACTTTCTGAAATTTGTCAGATGCTTTAATCCCAATTAATAGTATACTTATTAATGAAATAGAATTCAGCATTTTCAATAAAACCACCAAACTCGCCTTCTTGCCTGATGTAAACTCTTCCGTATGATACAAGTACATTTTCGGACCAATCAATTATGTTAACCATAGGTTGAGATGTAGGCATCTTTATTTTATCTGAATCTGAAGTTGATCGAATAGCATTGTAAGCATGAGATGTTTCTTCTTTCAGCTCCCCATTTTCGGTATCTATTATATATTTTTTCAGATAATTCATCCCCGTAAAAACAATCTTCAGCTCGTTTTCTCCTTCAGAAATTGAAGGTTTCAATAGCTTGACCACTCTCATAGGTTTAACCAAGGAGATTACTGGTATTGACATGTTCCAATTTACATTGCCATTTAGATCAAAACTTATGATCTCTGAATGGGTATACTCGTTACCATCAAAACCTGTGCTTGCTCCTGAACTACCAGTCACTGTTGTGATTGTCCTCTTAAAGGCTTCTCCAATTAATATATAAGCATCTTTACAGGGAATTAAATCGTGGCAAACTATATTTTTAGTGTATACCAATGGTTTGAAAAATTCAATTTTATTGGAGTCGGTTCTACAAATGAAAAAACCGCCGTTTGATTCTGTATTTGTACTTCTTGATAAATTGTCACTCTCAAAGTTTGTAGATTTGCGGTTTTCATAGGCGCCTGATAAAAGATAGCCACCTCCCCTTAAAGATTTAACCGAAATTTGAGTAAGATCGGCATCAAAATCTTTCGTTAAACAGATTGAACTAATTTTAGTCTCTCCTTTTAGATCATAGCGATTCATATAAAACTCTTTTTTACTTCTATTCGCTTGAATAATCAGGACTATTTCATTGTCTTCTATATTCAATTTAACCTTGTTGAGAAAAATTCTTTTGACACCAAAATCTTTAGCATCAAGCTCAATGTTATTTTGACTATTATCTTTAAGATTAATACAAACGAGCGTTATTTTCTTTACAGAATTATAGAGCTCTATGTACACCATATCATTCTTTACGATGAGTTTACACCCATAAAATGATGATGAAATATTAATTTGACCTTGATTAATGGTCTTTAATTCCAATGTTTTTAGATTCACGCTGCGCAGCGAGTAATTACCATTCTTACTTAAGCTCAATGTGTAATTAAAATTTTCGGTAGAAAAACGAGAATTTTTATTCGCCCTATTATCCTTAGGATCTTCAATGTCAACCGATTTTTCTAATTTCAAATCGTTATTGTACTTCATAAAAGTATAAGTTCCCGATCCAGATTTCTGTTTTGAATAATACGTATAAATTAAGGCATTTTCTGTTTTGATGAGTTTTTGTCCAACTACCTCTCTACCAGCAGAGATTTCAACTCTTTCTTCTAACTCTATCTGGGATATAGAAAAAAAACTTACGGATTGAAGAATAGTAAAAAGTGCAATTAATCTTTTCATTATTAGTTGTTTGGAAGTGTCTTGTGCGTAGGATACTATTTGTACTTTTAATATCGGCTCGTACCTCAAAATACTTTATTCATTTTGGAATACATTCAAATATAAGAAGAATGGAAACCCTTGCAATATCATGGGGTAATCGAGCTGTTACCTATATAGCACTCCACTACAAATAACGTTTAGTCTAAAATGCATTTTCACACCTTGTTGTGGTGTCGTTTTAATTTATTAATTGTCCATTGTAATTCGTCCTGTTCGTCCCAATATTCATCTATTTCACCAACAGTTGAGAATTTTGAAATATTAAAGCCTTCTTCAATATCATTGTACCAAATAGTCTCCTCTCGATCAATTGCAACAACCCAAAATCCGCCACCTTCTTTTCCATAATCTTTTTCTTGCCATTTTTTAGGTTTAACTAAAATATCACTCCAAATTTTAAGTTGTTCAGAAGTCATTTTTGAAACTCCTAATTCAATTAGTTTTTGAAGTTCTGATATAGATATAGGAGTCCATTTATCCGTTGTCTTTTCCCTTAAAATATTAACGTAAACCGAACTTTTACCATTCCAATAACAATTAGTACATCTTTCATTTTTGAATTCGTGTACACAATTGGGATATCCATATAAAAAATGAGAACAATCAGGACAGAGTTGCATCATCTTCGAGGTGTCAGCAAAGTATTTACTTTCACATTCATTACATATATTAATTTTTCTATTCATTCGGAATGCACCACAACGTTTCGACTATGAGTAGTTGCGTGGTTTAGCACTTAACTTTACAAGTACTTATAGCCATAGTTCTGCTTTCGTTATTTTCTATAGGTTAATTGCAGATTATTAATTATTTA